>JAHEXM010000057.1 GCA_023252115.1 Micrococcales bacterium
CAGACGGCAACATCGTGGTGGCAAATGCCGTCCAGAACCAAGATCTCTTCTGGGCTCTGCGCGGTGGCGGACCCGGCACCTACGGCGTCATAACCAAGGTGACCTACGAAACGCACGATATCCCGAAGACATTTGGCGATGTCAATGGCGCGATCACAGCCAACAGCGACGACGCTTTCCGGGACTTGATCCGCGAGTTCGTCCGATTCCTTCCAGAGCGCCTGAACAACGGTTCGTGGGGCGGGGTGTTTCAAGTGCTGCCAGACAACTCGCTGATGGTGGGCAAGCTCTCGCTTGACCTCACCGCCGACGAGGCCCGCGAAGTCTGGCGACCATTCACCGATTGGCTTGCGACCCGTCCCAACGATTTCACCGGGAAGATCGAGTTCGGCATTCCCATACCGTTCAAGTACTACTACGACGGCCAATGGCGTCAGAAGAATCTTCCCTCGTCGGTGGTAGTCGAAGATCGGCCCGGCCAGCAGCAGTTTGAATTCTGGTTCTCTGTCGACTCGGACGCCGTCTCAACTTTTGAGGCCACACTCAAAACGCGCTGGTTGCCCCTCAAGCAATTCCAAAAGGATTCAGGAACCGAACTCGCAGATGCGATATTCGAAGCGTCGAGGCATTGGGGGTTCGTCATTCAGACTGGCAAGGGTTTGGCAGGCGCGCCAGCGGAGACGCTGCAACGCTCACGCGAGACTTCCATCCACCCAGCAATATTCGATGCTGCAGCGCAGCTTCTGATCAGGCAAAGCCAGGCCGCGAAATTCCCAGGCATCGAAGGCCACGAACCCGACTATGCACAGGCTGAAGAGGATGCTCGTAACGCCGAAACCGCCATGCAGATCATCCGCGCCGCGACCCCGGACTCTGGGTCATTTCGCAACGAGGGCGACTACTTCGAACCAAACTGGCAGGACGCGTTTTGGGGTTCAAACTATCCACGGCTGCTTGAGGTGAAACGACGCTACGACCCGACAAACTTGTTCAACGTCCCACGCGGCGTCGGCGGGGATGACTCATAGTAGGTGGGCCCACTCGTGGTGAACCGTGCCATTGGCTCGGGAATCCAAGCAACTCCGCACTAACCGACCATGCACCAAGGACTAACCCGGACTCCTCCATACGGGTTACGCGCTCGGCGCTGAGCTGCAATCAAGAGCCACCGTGTGGACACTTCGATCCATGGATAATCAAAGTGCTTCGAAACCCAAGCGTCGTATGGCCCGGTCCGCGATAGTTGCGACGGCAGTTGCCGGTGTGGTCGCAGTCGCCGCGGGCTGTTCGGCCACGTCGGCCAGTGTGCAGTCGTCAGAACCACAAAACGGCGCCGCAAAAAATGCCGCCCCGTCCGAGGCACGCATGTGTGCAAGCCCAATTGACCCAAACGTGACCGCCCCGGGCTGTTGGGGAAATGTCGAGACCCTGCAGTTCCCCAATGGGGGTCAATTGTTAACTGTTACAAACTTGGCAACGGTCCCTTGCAAATTGTTCCTGGGGAATCCACCAATTCATGTCCTGCCTGGTTCGAGCACGTGGCAGGTGAATACGACGCTGTCGCCGCACGAAAGTCTGCAAACCGTTGCGGGAGCTTGCGAGATCGAAGTGGCCTTGGACTAATGAGTCGTGGTGTTCGTTGCCCTTTCGACGGACTCGAGTAACCATCGTTCCGGACGGCAAGAAATCGTCGGAGGTGGTGCCATAGGGTCAGGAACCCAACGACTCAAAGACCTGGAGCGACCATGGCCAAGTTCATCCTTCTTTACAACGGACCAGCGACCGACCCAGCCGACATGGCTCCCGAGCAACGCGACGCCATCATGGCGGCATGGGGCGAATGGATGGGAAAGGTTGGCGGCGCGATGGTCGATATGGGCGCGCCCTTGGGTGCAGGAACCGCCCTAGTAGATGACGGATCGGAAGCCGCAGCACTTGAAATCAACGGGTACTCAATCTTGGAAGCGGATGACCTCGCGGCTGCCAAAGCACTAGTTGACGGTCACCCGTTCTTGAGTGATTCAGACGGAAAGTTCAGGGTTGAAATACTGGAACTCTTGCCGGTTCCAGGGATGTAATAACGGCAACATCACGACGAATCGGTCGTACCTTTTTTAGTAGCTTCCAGGATTGCTTTGAGCTTCTTAAGGTCCTTGTTGTTGGCCCGACGCATTGCTATGGACATCAGTGGCGCTGCGAGCCTGGAAAACCCGGAGGGGTTTCCGCGGTTTCGTAGGCGCATCGTCGTCCCACGTGATCCGTTGTCTTCCCACGAGTACGTGGTCTCCATCGGGAAGGGACCCTCGCTGGTGGCCTGCACAAGCCGTTCACCTGGCACGAGATCAATGACCTCGTATGTGTACGCGATGCGGCGGTTGAGGAATTGTGCGACAAAGTCGATCCGGGAGCCTAACGCCAAGGGCTTGGCAGTCTTCCACTCAATCGACTTGATGTTTTCGTACCAGGCGGTCGCATTGTCGGGGTCCGATGCGTAAGCGGCAACCTCTGCCCGTCCGCGTTCAATGTCGATTTGAGTCTGCACGTCAACTGGCACGCTTAGGCCCTTCTATAGGGGAATCGTAACCTGACCACTGGTGACCCATTTGAGTTTGCGCTTCTGATCGGGGCCTGTCCCGGAGACTAGCCTTACATGTATGGGCCCTGCCGGTGAACTATCTGACCGCGATGCAGCGGCCAACGAGCTTGACCGACAGACGCAAGCTTTAGCTCACCTCAGTGAGGCAATTATCGCTAGCAGCCCGAGCGGGATCGCTGCTATCGACAAGGACCGAATCATCACGCAATGGAATCCGGTCATGGAGCAAATACATGGGCGCAATGCAGCCGAAGTTCTGGGGCACCCACTCGACGAGATTCTGACGCCGGAAGCAAGAGTCCAGATGAAGGCATTGCTTGACTCAGCATTCAATGGAAACACCGAATCCTATGTGCAAAAGCGCTTCCGCAAAGACGGTTCTGACTTCACCATTTCTGCAACGTTAGCGCCGATCCGAGATGCCAGCGGCAGCATATGTGGGGTCGTAACGAACATGAGAGACGTAACTGAAGAGTTACGGATCCGCGCGCAAGCGGTGGAAGCGGAACGACACCTGAAGGCCACGTCGGTTGAACTTCAGGCAGTCATTGATCACAGCAGTTCCGCCATTTCAGTGCGGGACCTTGATTTCCGCTACACCTTAGGCAACCGAGCGTTCTTGCAATCATTGGGATTGCCTCTGGACACCCAAGTAGAAGGGCTGCGCGACATAGACATCCGAGATCCGGAATTCATCGCCAATCAGCGAACGATCGATAGTGAAGTTCTCCATGGCCAGCGCATAACAACGAGTGACGTGGTCGCAGTCGACGGCAAAGATCGCGAATGGAAAGTGGAGAACTTTCCATTAACCGATGACCACGGCAATATCTATGGGTTGGTGAGGATGGCGACCGACGTTACCGAAATCAAAGCGGCCCAAGAACGCCTCGAATTGGAACTGGCCTGGGAGCAGTACCTCAGTCGCTCGATTACCGAAGGTCGACTCTTGGTGTACTCCCAACCCATCATTGACCTGGCAACAGGAGAACAGCATGGCGAGGAATTACTGGTGCGCATTCAGGGCACAAGCGGACCCAATGACATCGTCGAACCCGATGACTTTCTGCCTGACGCAGAACGTTTCGGGTTGATGGGGATCATTGACGAATTCATGTTTGATCAGGCGATGAGGCTGGCGGCAAGCGGACGCCGTTGCTCGGTGAACATTTCTGCGACATCACTTCATGATTTGCGGCTCCGTGAGTACGTCATTACCAGACTGCACGCCGCACCGGATGCAGCCACAAACCTAACGTTCGAAATAACCGAAACCGCGATCCTCGTTGACCTGAATGAAGCCGCGACCTTCTGCACAACCGTGAGCGAGTGTGGCGCTGGAGTGGACCTCGACGACTTCGGTACCGGATATGGAAACCTCACTGAGCTACGCAACCTGAAGCTCAACTCCCTCAAGATCGACACCAGTTTCGTATTCAACGTCGCAACCAACGAGCAGGATCAACAGGTCGTGCGCATTGTCGTGCAAATGGCCAAGGATTTTGGTTTGACAACAATTGCCGAAGGAGTTGAGGACTCCGATGCGATGGAATTGCTGCGACGCCTAGGTGTTGACTACGCACAGGGGTTCCTGTTCGGCAAACCAGAACCTGTTCGCCACGCTTAGTCCACGAGATGCGCAGCATTGAAAGGCCGTGCCGAATACCGTGCCGTCCCGTGTCAGCAACCCCGCGTCGACGGCGATGGCGAAGCCGACGGCGCAGACTGCTCGGCGGACCGAACCGCTGACCGACAAAATGACGCGCTTGGTCCCAGCCCTCGGGCGACCAGGCGTATTCCGCGCCAGGGATTGACCGCATAGCCCGGGACCGTCTGGGGAGTAACTCCAACGGCCGACAGCCACATCTGATACGCCGTCGCGGTGACAACACCTCCGTGCCAGCGGCGCCAGACGATCTTGGGGTCGGTCAGCGCGGGCGGTGGGGCAATGGTGTCGGTGATTTCTACGACGTTTCCGCCCTGGTCAAGCGTGCCCCATGGTGAGCGAGTCAGCGCCTGTCCGACGGAACTCATGTTGCCGATATAGAGGCTCGAAAGCTCTGGAAATGGCGACTGCGCGCACTGCGCGGCGCTGAACTGCGACGGACACCAATCCGGCGCGACACCGGGGACTGCTTCGAACGAGGCCAGCGGTTGGGTCCCATCGTTGGCGACAGAACCATTGCCATTGAGTTGCGTCGCGGACGGCTGGTCACCTGCCGCACAGCCTGACTCATCGACTGGGCAGTTCACATAGACACCGGGGTTAGTGGGGTAGTCCCACCACGAGTATTTGCCACCGCCCCTTGGGTCGAAGTAGGCGGCCTTGATCCACTCGTTCTGGCTCGAGACGGCGAACCCGGTCGCAGACGTACTGGTCGCCCGGCGACTGCTCATTTTGTACATGCCGGTCTCGGTCTTCCGAGATAGCCGAACTGTGTAGGTCGTGCGGAGCAGCCGCGCTCCAGTCGCCGTAGTGACAGTACGCGTGCTTTTTTTGATCACTTGGCCGTTGTCGAGAGCGTTTGTCAGGCGTGCGGCCCGCGTGAAGTCGGCAACGTTGTAGGGCTTGTTGGCCCATTCGGGAGATGCCACGTAGTAGTGCTGGCCGCGCGGGGCGCGCGGGTTGCGGTTGACCGAGCCATACTTCGGCCACACACGGGAACTCTGCGCGGCATCCCAAAGATGGTGCCGGTTGTGACCGTCGGGGTCGACGGCGTTGAGGAAGGTAACCCACTTGGCGACCGTTAACTCAGTCTCGGCAACCTGGTACTCGTAACCGACACTGCCAACTGCCATGCAGGACGTAGCGGACGCAGCTTGGACGGATGGATCCGGGTTCTGATCGACGATTGCTCTCACCGAGGGGAACGCCGCGAGACACGACGCCTTGCTGGCGTACACGTCGTTCCAGAACGGAATGATCCAGGCGCTGCGGTTGCCGGCCGACCGCACTGTCACGGTGTCGAGCGAGAGGACGTTCGGGGACGCCTTGGGGCTGGGATAGATCTCGGTGACAGTGTTCGACAGGAAGTTCGCGGTGTACAGGAAGCCTGCCGCGTCGGACGTGATGCCGATGGGGCGCCTGCCCGTGTGAGCGATCACATGCGAGTGACCGTTGCGATCAATCTGCGAGACGGTGGCGGATCCATCGTTGGTCGTGAACACGGTGCCATACGGGTCGACTGTGATGCCGATAGGCCGCCGACCCGTCCTGCCAAGGATGGTCGACTTCCCTGCCGGAGTGATCTTGGAGACGTTGCGCGAGTTCCAATTGGTCGTGTAGATATTGCCGGAGCGGTCCATCGCGATGGCTTGCGGCCATCCGCCCGTAGTGCCGAGCGTCGAGGCGACTCCGGTGGGAGTGATCTTGGTGACGGTGTCGGAACCCTCGTTGGCGGTGTAGACGTTTCCATTACCGTCAATCAGGATGCCCAACGGCCGCGACCCGGTTGATGCGAACGTCGATGACGCACCGGCCGGGGTGATCTTGGTGACCGTGGCATCGACGTAGTTCGTTGTGTACACGTTTCCGCTGGAATCAACCGCAACGTCGATGGGCTGTCCGCCCGTAGTTCCCAGCACCGTCGATACACCGGCGGGAGTGATCTTGGTGACCGTATTGGCGCCGAGGTTGCTGGTGTAGACGTTGCCCGAGGAATCGACGGCAATCCCGCGCGGCGTCGTTCCGGTAGTTCCTAGACGCGAGGCCCTCCCGGCGGGGGTGATCTTGGTAACTGTGTTGGCGCGGGAGTTGGCGGTGTACACGTTGCCGAAGACATCCACCGCGATCCCGTCGGGACCGGCGTCTGTATGGGCAAGCACAGATGAGTCACGGGGAGCGGGTGCGGCCTGGGCGGGGGATGCCACGCCGAGCACCCCCACTGCGAGTGCGCAAGACGCGACTATCACGGTTACGCGCCGGGACAGGACGATGGAAGTTCGAGTCATGGCTGCCGCTCTCCTGGCCTGGGATGAAGTATTTGGGACGATAGCTGGCTGACGGCCCGGATGGACCCCTGTGCAGACAGCCATCCAGATGCAGTTATCGACGGGCCAATGAACTGTCGATCAAAAGCCGAGCTGGACCTGATGCTCGTCACAAATGCTGACAGCTCATTCCACAAGACAAGTCATTCGTGGATAGGACTTTGCCACGCTCGATCTGGTGTCATAAGACGGTGAAACCTGAGGTGAAGTACCTGCTTTTCGGCGTGCTCACCATGATCTTGGCGACCGTCCCTCCAGCAATCGCGCTGTCTTTTGTCGACTGGAGAACTGTCGCAGGGGTTGCCTATCTCGGCTCCTTAGCGGCGTACCTCGCCGCATCGATAGCCAACTGGCGGGTCGGGCTTTGGTTAGCGCTACCTCTGGCCGTCGCCTCAGGCCTCGCAGTTCAGTTCGCTCACAACCCTTGGCTGGCAGCCATACTGCTGGCTATCTGGGCCGGTGCACGGGGATTCTCGGACGCATGGGGCCTGAGCGGAGCACTCACACTCGCCGTGATTAGCGTCGGCTTCATCGTCGCGGCGCCGCCCACTCCTCATTCATCTATCTCAAATGCTTTGTTTGTGGGACTAATCATCCTGGCCGTGGCACTTTGGGCGACGCTGATCGCCTGCCTCATGAAGAAGCACAACATGCCCGCTCAACCACCCAAACCCCTTGATCGCAAACGTGCATACGGATTCGGCGTCACACTTGGGGTTCTGGTCGGCATCGCCACCTGGTTCATAGTTGACCTCAAGCTCGGCCACCCCGGCGGCTGGATCATCCTCACTCTCGTCATCGTGCTTCAGCCATACGCAAGGGACGGCGTCACCAAGGGCGTGCAACGTTCGGCGGGAACTATCCTTGGCTTCTTTGTTGCAGCCGGTATTGCCTCACTCATCAAGTCACCTGGGATCCTCTTGGCGATCGGCATGGTGGTGATGGTCATTGCAATGGTCCCGATGTTGACCGGCAAGCCGTATTGGCAGTTCGCCTTCGGGTTGACCGTTGCGGTCGTGCTTTTTTCTGGAGCGGATGCCTCAGTCCAAACGGCCGACTATGAACGCCTCGGTGCAACTCTCATCGGAGTTTTGGCAGCAATCATCGTTAGTCTGATCTCGATACCGTTCTCCAAGGCTTACTCCGAAAAAATCGGCGACGCAAAGTTCTGACCTAGGTTCCAACTGGAAGTGAGGACCCGGTACGGATCCTCACAAACAAAGTATCGGTATGAGTCTTGAGTGCTACACCTGGCGGGTAATGCCCTACATGAGCGATAGGCGTGAATCGAAATAGTCGCGCATCAGGGTCATTTTTCCCGCGTCGTTGTATTCGATAATTCCCATGATCGGGATCTCGTGCCATTCGCCGCCTATGAGGTGCCTGTCGATCCGCTCTGCCCAGATCGTGTTCCCTTGAACACAAACACGCACTACTCTCACATCATTCTCGCGGGTGTGTGAAAGCATCATCTGAAACCAGCCATCGACCATTTCTTTGCCCTCTAGCCGGTTGCCCGTGGTCACGTGCTCAATCACGACGCTGTCAGCTAGCAGCGAGCTGAAGAGCTGGGCATCCATGGAGTTCAGTGCAACTACAAGAGACTCGATCAGTTCGGTTCCATCCATGATCAATTCACCTCATCGGTCAGCAGAGCGTGGACTTCGGCTGCCGCTCGCTGGCCAGACTGAACTGCACCCTCCATGTATTGCACCCACGCAGTGGAAGTCTCGGTGCCAGCCCAATGGATGCGCCCCACTGGTTCACGAAGTGCGTTGCGGAAGTTCGTCCACGTCCCCTGTGTGGGCAAGCCGGCGTAGCAGCCTCGCGACCATTCCTCGTCCGCCCAATTCGCGTGGAAATAGGCAATGGGGTTGCGCGCCTCTTCGCCAAAAAAGTCGGCGAAGGTATCGAGCATCTCGGTTTTGATCTCATCT
>JAHEXM010000058.1 GCA_023252115.1 Micrococcales bacterium
ATTGCAAATGACGCGTCAGCCTATTCGCAGACGAGGCGCAATGGGCGGCGAGGTCATTCGGGTGATGGCGCCTCGGGTTGTAGCACCCCAAAGATGTTGTTGTCGGTATCGCGCAAATAAGCAACCCTGCCAACGCCAGGAATCGCCATGGGCTCCATGGCGATTGCTGCATCGTGTTTGGTGGCGGTGTTCAGCGCCTCATCGAGGTCTTCGACCTCGGTCGTCAGGACGAAGGCAGTCACCGGTCCGCCAGCAGCCGGCGGTTCGCCCATTCGCGGCATGATCGCGCCGTTGATCCCCGGCTCACCCTCGCCAGTGTCGATCAACCAATAGTCGTTTTTGTCCCACTGGGTGATCTTCCAGCCGAAGAGCGCCGTGTAGAGCTCGATCGCCTTGGCTGGGTCACTGGAGTGGATTTCGAAATGCACTGGACGTCCCATGGGTCCATCTTCGGCAAACCATGTGCATGTTGCCAGCCGAGATCTCTTGCTGCTTTGCGCGCCTGCCGGCGAAACACGCCGGGCGTTTCGGACCCGGCGGCGCGGAAAGCGAGGCGGTGGACGCGGAAAGCAGCAGGGTTCAGATGCTGATCGTGTGGTACACAACAAATATGTAACTGGCCAAAACCGCAGTAGTCACCACAGCCAGTATCAAGTCTTGCACTCGCGAGCGAAGGAAGACGCCGATGAGTGCCAGCACGATGAGCGCAATCTGAAAGTTCGTATCGGTACCGAATGACAAGTCATGCGTAACTATTTGGCGAACGAAACTCAGAATCGGCAGAGCGGCAAGTACGAGGAAGAACAGCCTGCGCTGCTTGTTGAAATAAACCGCGGGGTCCTCGTCGTCGCTGTTGTTCAAGAGTTCCGCTAGCACCACGGCGCCAATGGGCAGACATAAGAAGAGCATCAGGTTGGTGGTCTGAATCGTGGTTGTGGTGGTGCGCTGGTAATAGGCCGTGGCGATCCAGATCTCGATCACGAGGAGCAGCAAGAAGATCTGCCAGATAATCGCGGCCGGGTATAAGCGCTGAGCACCTCGGTTCTTCACTTCGTCCGTGAGCCTGCTGAGCACCCTCACCAATGCGTCCCCTGCAACGATGGCAAAAAAGAACCAGATGAAATCCCCGGCATCCACGACTCAAGTCCCTTCCACTGTCACAAGACCCCTATGGCACGGTCGGCGGCTACGCAAGCAACGGTCCCACCAGTGGCGAACATTTCCAGTCAACGAATTGCCCAATCTGGCGCCGGCGTCGGCCAAAGTTGTGCGAACGGGGTGAATTGTCGGAGCGGCGTGCAAGGTTGCGGTTATGAAGATTCATGCCGACGCGACGGCGATAGATCTGCGCGACAGCGCGGGTGACGAGCCTGCCTGTCGTGAGCTAACGGATGTCGAAAAGCAGATATTGGACTTCGAGCACAACGTGTGGCGTTTTGCGGGATCGAAGGAGGAGGCCATCCGGCGCAGATTCGGAATCAGCGCTGCTCGGTATTTTCAAATGCTGAATTCGCTATTGGACTTCCCCGAGGCAATGACGTACGACCCCATGGTGGTTCGCCGGCTACGGCGCCTGCGTCGGTCGCGACGTCGAGCCCGGCATCTGAGCAGGCAATGAATCGCCCTTCACTGACAAGTCGATCACTCGGTATTCCGCCAGCGTTACCAGTGGCGGACGCTCTAGCCCCGACACATCGTGCGACGTTACGACGTAACCATCAGGAGTGCGATCAAACTGGGCGATCGCTGGTCCGAGTTCGCCATTGCATTGAATACTGCCGTCTTGACCCAGGCGACTCATTGCCGTCTGAATGATTTCGGCCGCCATCCGGCCCAATCGCTGTTCGTCGTGATGGCGATGAACCCGCACACCGAGATCGACCTGAGCGATTGCCTCCATGCCGACGGCATTGAGTGTGTCGACGAGCAATGCGAACTCGACGCCATATCCGCAGGGAAACGGCAAGCACTCGAGCAACGATCGCCGTGCTGCATATTCGCCAGCGAGGGGCTGAATCACTCCAGCGAGTTCCGGCCAATGCAGGTTTATCAACGGCCGAGCCACCAGCTCCGTTACTCGACCACCACCGGCCGGCGTGATTTCGGTGCCTTCAACAAATGGTCGTTCGTAGACGGCCTTCACCAACTGGATATTGCGATCTGCCAGGAGCGGCCCCAGCAGCCCGATGACGTACGACGAGGTAAACGACCGCAAATCAGCATCGACAAATACGACGAGGTCCCCTGTCGTTTCAACCAGGCCGCGCCACATCGCCTCGCCCTTGCCATCAACCACCGGCACATGAGGCAAGACGTCATCGCGATGAATAACGGTGGCTCCGGCTGCAGCTGCAACGGCACTCGTCTTGTCGGTTGAACCTGAATCGAGCACGACAAGTTCGTCCACCAGGGGGTGGGCAATGTCCGCCAATTCACGCCGGATCGTCCGGACGATTGAGCCAACCGTCGCCTCTTCATTCAGTGCCGGCAGGATCACCGAGACTGTGGTGTCGCCCTTTTTGGCGAGCAAATCGGCCAGGGACCAGTCGGTCGCTGCTGACGTGCGGTGGGCAAGGAGGCCACGTGCACGTGCGTCCATGAGTGAAACCCCCTTGGCAGAAGACGGGCGTTAAGAGCTATCGTTGCAAGACCATTGGTATTGCGCACGTGACCGTGATCACTGTCACCTTTTCGTGGCACACGATTCCTGCGAGAATATCGGCGGTAATAACTACAGATTGCTCATCCAGAGGGGCAGAGGGACCGGCCCGGTGAAGCCCCGGCAACCATCGACTGAGCGTCGATTCAGACCATTATGGTCTGGGCTAGCTCACGAGACCGGTGCCAACTCCGACTCGGACCGCGCCAGCGGTGACCGGGACAGATGAGGGAAGGCCTCGCTATGACAACAGTTGCAGACGCACCCACGCCTCGGGCAGAGGCGTCACCCACCTATGACTTCGGTCCCGCCACCGGCTTGGTCTGCCGCGAGTGCGGTGCCGTGTATGACCTTGGTGCCGCTTACGCGTGCATGGAATGCTTTGGCCCACTTGAAGTCAGCTACGACTTCGGCACGGTGACCCGTGAACAAATCGAGGCTGGCCCGTCATCGTTGTGGCGCTACAGCGCACTGTTGCCAGTAAGTGCTGGTTCGGTTGATGAACCGAACCTGGCCCCAGGCTGGACACGGCTGATTCACGCCCACAACTTGGCCGAGGAACTCGGCATCCAGACTCTGTGGATCAAAGATGACAGCGGCAATCCCACCCACTCCTTCAAGGACCGCGTCGTAGCCGTTGCGCAGAGCGCCGCACGCCGACTTGATCTCGGGACTCTGTCGTGCGCGAGTACCGGCAACTTGGCACACGCCGTTGCAGCTGCAGCAGCACGCGGCGGCATGAAGTCAGTCGTAATCATTCCCCACGACCTCGAAGACGGTAAGACCGTTACAACTGCTACCTACGGCGGCAAGCTGCTCGCTGTCGAAGGTAACTACGACGACGTCAACCGGTTGTGTGGCGAGCTCATCGGAGACCCACTTACCGAAGATTGGGGATTCGTCAACGTCAATCTGCGTCCCTATTACGCCGAGGGATCAAAGACTGTCGGCTATGAAATTGCAGAGCAGCTTGGTTGGCGCCTGCCCAAGCAAGTCGTTATTCCTGTCGCGTCGGGTGCTCTGCTGACCAAGGTCGACAAAGCGTGGCGCGAACTCATCGAGTTGGGCTTGGTTGAAGACACTGAGTACAAGGTGTTTGGCGCACAAGCGGTTGGTTGTTCTCCGGTCGAGCAGGCATTCAAGGCTGGTCACGACGTGGTGCGCCCGGTCAAACCCAACACCATCGCGAAGTCGTTGGCGATTGGTAATCCAGCCGACGGACCGTATGCACTTGATGTTGTCCGGCGCACGCTTGGCTCGATCGGCGCAGTCGACGATGACGCAGTAGTTGACGGAATTCGTCAGCTTGCTCGTACCGAAGGTGTATTTGCCGAGACGGCTGGTGGTGTGGTGATCGCAACGCTTAAGCAGCTGATCGCTTCTGGTGAACTGGACCCGAACGAAGAGACGGTCATTCTCAACACCGGCGATGGGCTCAAAACGTTGGATGCGGTGATCGGGCAAGTTGGCCCAACTGCAACGATTCAGGCTCACGTGGAAGACGTACGAAAGGCATTGGCATGAGTTCTGAGGTGACCGTTCGGATCCCAACGATCTTGCGGACCTACACCGGCGGTGCGGCCGAAGTATCAGTAGATCCGACATCAGTCGACGGCGGTCCAGTCTTGGCAGGTGTCATCAATGCGCTTGACGCCGACCACCCAGGCATCAAAGCTCGGATCTTGGATGACGGCGGAGCGTTGCGTCGCTTCGTCAACATCTACGTAGGTGACGAGGATGTTCGTTTCGCGGGTGGTCTGGAGACTCCGACGCCCGGCGGATCTCAGATCAGCGTCATTCCCGCAGTAGCCGGCGGCTAACGTCCCGCAAGGTGGAACATCGTGTCGCCATAGCGACGGTTTTGTTCCACATTGCGGGAGGGGTACGTGATCGCATAGCGTCGGCAACATGCAGCTCAACGGTCGTCGGTCGGTAGTCGCTTTTGCAGGTGTAGTTCTGATCACGGCGGGGACAGCCGCTTGCAGCGATAAATCGCCAGAAGCTCAACAGTCAGCCTCAGCGCTGCAATCGTCGCAGGCTGCTGAAATTCGTCCCAGCGGAGTCCCCGGAGGAATTGTCGGGACTAACCTGACCATGGCCAAGCCATCCGGAAACAAGAGCACCTCGTATGTCTACGGGACCCTGAAGAACTTCGGTGCGCAAACCAACATTGTTCGGGCAACCGCACTGGTTGCCACGGCTGGTGCAGTACTCCAGCAAGGTGGCGCTACAGCTCCGGGCGGCATACCGGCCCCGGTCGGAACCACCGACAAAACCGTCATTCCGCTAACTCCAAGCGGGTACCGCGTCCAACTCAACGGCGTAAATTTGACGCTCGACAACGACGGTCAAATCACCCTGAACTTGTTTGGTGCCAACGGCACGGTGTCGCAGGTCGAGGTCACCGTCGGGACCACCTAAGGCTAATTGCCGAGTTCGTCGAAGCTCACCAAAAATGACCATTGATCGTGTTTGGGGCACTGCCGAGGCGGGCATATCGATCGCATGCCTTTCATGCGGTGTCAACCGCGCACTAGACGCGTTTGCCTGGCAATCATCGGTGGGGGTGTCGCGGGTGGCCTGGCATTCGCTGGCCTGACCAGCAACTCTCCCGCCAACGCTGCACCAAGGCCCCCAGTGCAGGGCGCCGACTTTGCGCCAGCGGTTACCTTGTCCGGTGACAATAGGTTCGCGGTTAACCCCGACATTGCGATCACCAAGAGCGGTCGATCGGTCGTTGCATGGTTGGAGTCCGACACTGAATCAACGCCTGCGGGTGTCCGCGCGGCTGTCCAAGACGGAAGCGGCCGCTGGGATAGGGCACAAATCAAGACCCTCAGCGGCCCACATAAGAATGCGGTTCAACCATCCGTTGCAACCTCCGGCGAACGTGCTGTCGTCGCCTGGGCGGAGGGAAAGCCATCGCACCGCACGATCATGATTTCGCGATACGACGGCCAGTGGAGCTCGCCCGTTCGGGTTCCCAGTGATCGGGCGGCGAATCCCGAGGTGGCATTGGCTCCCGATGGCACGATCAACGTTGCGTGGACGCAGCAAGACGGCGAGCGAACAGCAGCTATGTTTGCCGTAGGCAGTATCAGCAAATTCGACTCGAAGAAACTCTCGCGGACCAACGAAGACGTTGTCAGTGCTGATCTTGCCCTCAGCGATTCCGGAAAGCCGACTGTGACTTGGTACTCGACGAAAGACAATCGCTACTCCGTGCGCGCGTCTTCACCCAGCAACGCGGGCTCAAAGGCCGTGACGCTGTCCACGGACAGCAGCGATGTGAACGCAGTGCAGCCTCGAATTGCTTCGCGAGCCGGAACGACGATGGTGACGTGGCAGCAGATCAACGGCAGTGAGCCTCAACACGTGGAGTTTTCATCGTTGAAAACCGATGGCTCCTGGTCGGCACCGACACGTCTGCCGGAGGCGGGCGATGGCGCAGCTAATCCGGTGATCGGCGTCGATGGTCATGGGCTGGCTTCGATCGTCTGGATCAAATCTGGTGCTTGCGATCAAGGCATGCTTAGTCGCCAGACGGGCCCATCAAGTTGGGCTCCTGCTGTTGAAGTCACCGATAGCAAGCGCGACAACGACAATGAGCAGATCGCGGTATCGAGTTCGGGCGCTGCAATTGTTGGGTGGCCCGGTGTTGATCCTTCGGAGCACCCCGGATTGCCGCCGGCTCAGGTCAACGTTCGTGATGCCACTGGCGCATGGGGTGGAGTTCAAACGTTGTCACCTCAGGGAAGCAAAACCTCGGGAGCATCAGTTGCCATCAGCGACGCCGGACAGCTGGCAGCAATCTGGTCTTTGGGCGATGACGCAACGAGATCACGGATTGACGTCGCCACGACCCTGACTCCTCGATAGCGAATCGAGCGGCAGCCCGAATAATTCGGACCCTGCTGCTTGCACTCTCGGGCAGAGAGTGCCAACATGGGATTAGCACTCTGGCCCTGCGAGTGACAGCTTTTCGGAATTCGTGGGGCTCGGGATCGCTAGACCTGGCCGGGGGCGAGGTCCAAATAAGCGGTGAGAAGGGTTTGCCGTGGACGTGGACCGTCCGTCGCGGGCGCCCGCCGGCTAGTAATCCAAGTACCACCCGTTCTGGGAGGAAAATCAACGATGGCGAAAATTATCGCTTTCGACGAGGAAGCCCGGCGCGCACTCGAGCGAGGCATGAACCAACTCGCAGATGCCGTCAAGGTGACGCTCGGTCCAAAGGGCCGCAACGTCGTTCTCGAGAAAAAGTGGGGCGCCCCCACAATCACTAACGATGGTGTCTCCATCGCTAAGGAAATCGAACTCGAAGACCCCTACGAAAAGATCGGCGCCGAGCTGGTCAAAGAGGTCGCCAAGAAGACTGACGACGTCGCCGGTGACGGTACGACGACAGCAACGGTGCTTGCACAGGCACTGGTTCGCGAAGGTCTGCGCAACGTCGCAGCCGGCGCAAACCCAATGGCACTCAAGCGCGGCATCGAAAAGGCGGTGGACGCGGTAAGCGGCCAGCTGCTTGAGATGGCCAAAGAGGTCGAGACCAAAGAGCAGATTGCTGCTACCGCCTCGATTTCCGCTGCTGACCCGCAGATCGGCGAGATCATCGCCGAAGCAATGGAAAAGGTCGGCAAAGAAGGTGTCATCACCGTTGAAGAGAGCAACACATTCGGACTCGAGCTTGAGCTCACCGAAGGTATGCGCTTTGACAAGGGATACATCTCGGGCTACTTCGTCACCGATCCAGAGCGCATGGAGACCGTGCTCGAAGATCCCTACATCCTGATCGCTAACCAGAAGATCTCGGCCGTTAAGGACTTGCTGCCGATCCTCGAAAAGGTCATGCAGAGTGGAAAGCCGTTGATGATCCTCGCTGAGGACGTCGAAGGCGAAGCACTGTCGACCTTGGTGGTCAACAAGATCCGCGGCACCTTCAAGTCAGTCGCCGTTAAGGCTCCTGGTTTCGGTGACCGTCGTAAGGCCATGCTTCAGGACATCGCAATCCTGACCGGTGGCCAGGTTGTCAGCGAAGAAGTTGGACTCAAGCTCGAGAGCACCGGTGTTGAGCTTCTTGGTAGCGCCCGCAAGGTCGTCATCACCAAGGACGAGACAACGATCGTCGAGGGTGCAGGGGACGCCGAGCAGATCGCGGGTCGGGTCAACCAGATCCGCGCCGAGATCGAGAACTCTGACTCGGACTACGACCGCGAGAAGCTGCAGGAGCGTCTTGCCAAACTTGCTGGCGGCGTAGCTGTCATCAAGGCTGGCGCAGCGACCGAGGTTGAGCTCAAAGAGCGCAAGCACCGCATTGAAGATGCAGTGCGTAACGCCAAGGCAGCTGTTGAAGAAGGCATCGTCGCCGGTGGTGGCGTTGCATTGATTCAGGCTGGCGAAGCTGCGTTCGAGAAGCTTGATGTCGAAGGCGAAGAGGCCGTTGGTGCCAACATCGTCAAGGTCGCCATCGAGGCTCCGCTCAAGCAGATCGCGATCAACGCCGGACTCGAGGGTGGAGTTGTTGCCGAGAAGGTACGCAACCTCAAGCCGGGTCACGGATTGAATGCTGCAAATGGCGAGTATGTCGACCTGATCAAGGAAGGCATCATCGACCCAGCCAAGGTAACGCGCTCGGCGCTGCAGAACGCTGCATCAATCGCCGCGCTGTTCCTGACCACTGAGGCAGTAGTTGCTGACAAGCCCGAAAAGGCTGCGCCAGCAATGCCAGGTGGCGACGGCGGTATGGGTGGAATGGACTTTTAGCAAGCAAGCGAGACCGAGTGAACCAAGCAAAGCGCAGGTTCGCTGAGGTCGAGCGA
>JAHEXM010000059.1:0-1085 GCA_023252115.1 Micrococcales bacterium
TGCTTCATCCGATTGCCGGGACACGTCGCCGTGGCAAATCGGCGCATGAGGACGCCGAGCTTGGAGATGAATTACTTGCAGACGAAAAGGAACGCGCCGAACATTTGATGCTGGTCGATTTGGGGCGCAACGATCTGGGACGCGTTTGTGCCCCAGGTTCAGTAGATGTTGTTCAGTTCATGGAGCTTGAACGCTATTCGCACGTCATGCATATCGTTTCCACTGTCACCGGGGACCTAGCTTCGGACAAGACCGCGTATGACCTGCTTGCTGCAACGTTTCCGGCTGGCACACTCTCCGGTGCGCCAAAACCGCGTGCCATGCAAATCATCGAAGAACTTGAACCAGCACGGCGTGGACTGTACGGCGGGTGCGTTGGTTACCTGGATTTTGCCGGAGACATGGACACCGCGATTGCGATTCGTACGGCCGTGTTGCGCGACGGGGTTGCCTACATCCAGGCAGGGGCAGGATTAGTCGCCGACTCTGATCCAGAAGCTGAAGAAGCTGAGTGCCGAACCAAGGCCGCGGCCGTGTTACGAGCGATTGCAATTGCCCAGACACTGGCGCCGGTCACCACGACATGACGCGACGTCGCCCCAGTGCTTACGTGATCACGATTGTCTTGTTGATCGTCGCGGGTGGATGCGCGATTCTGATCTATTCGCGCCCATGGGTGACCGTTGAAATCGCCGATTCTGGGCTCGGGGCGAACATATATGTTCCCACCGGCACTGAGCTGTACCCAGTGTCGACGGTATGCGCTTGGATTTTGCTCGCTTGCTGTGTCGGGTTGGTCGCTACTCGGGGCCGGGGGAGGTTCGTGATCGGTGCCTTGATCGTGCTCGCCGGTGCTGGCGTCGTCATGGGTGGCGTGGCTTTCTTTCTGACCAAGTCGGTGTTTATCAGCGCCGCCGGTTACGGTGCCGTGAATGGCGAAACGATTGCATCGGCCCACCGCAACTTTTGGTGGGTAGCAGCTGTTGCCGCTGGCCTACTTGGTTTTGGCGCCGGAGTCGTGGTCTTACTCAAAGGTTCACGTTGGCCTTCGCTATCGTCACGCCATGAGCGCGGAACCAAGGCCG
>JAHEXM010000059.1:1095-8449 GCA_023252115.1 Micrococcales bacterium
CCGCCGCGACGCCTTGGGACGCGCTGGACCGCGGTGAGGACCCCACATCCGGCGAGAACCTGCCACAATGACCGACGACTGCTCGATATCGAAATAAGGGAGCTCAAAACATGAGCAACGAGTATCCAGCCCCGCGTGACCCCGAAGGCAAGACGCCAGCTGCCTGGACGACAGTCATCATCCTGCTGTTTGCTTTCCTATTGGGCACTCTCGGCGTCGTGTTCAACCACATTTCGATCTTGTACATCTCCATCGGCATTGCCATCGTCGGCCTCATTATTGGAAAAATCATGGCGGCCATGGGCCTGGGTCAATATCCCCGCAATTCACCTGAAGCAACCAACGAAACGTCCTAGCCGATGACTGAAAGCGCAAAGGGCCTCGTGCTGGTTGCTGAGGACGAGCGACCGATTGCGGACCTGCTCAAGCTGTACTTATCGCGCGAAGGCTTTGGTGTTCACGTTGAACATGACGGAGCTGCAGCGCTGGCGGCAATCCGGTCTCTCAAGCCAGTGGCAGTGGTTTTGGACGTGGGTTTGCCGACCATGGACGGCACCGAAGTGTGCCGCCAATTGCGTGCCGGGGATGACTGGACGCCCGTACTTTTCTGCACAGCTCGAGACGACGAAGTCGACCGAGTTGTAGGTCTGGAAATGGGTGGGGATGACTACATCACCAAACCGTTCAGTCCACGCGAGGTCGTTGCCCGAGTAAAAGCGGTTGTGCGTCGAGCTGCCGGTGCACCTAGTGCAGGCGGCACGTTGTCGATGGGTGGCGTGGTCGTCGATCGCGAATCACGGCGCTGCACAGTTGACGATGTCGAGGTGACTCTGACGCCGACAGAGTTCGACTTGCTCGTGCATCTCATGGCTCGCCCGGGACGGGTATTCAGCCGCGAGCAGCTGTTGAGTGAAGTCTGGGGTTACTCGAGCGTTGTTGGATCACGGACGGTCGATGTGCACGTGGCGCAGTTACGGGCAAAACTCGGTGAACCAGGAATCATTCGCACGGTGCGCGGTGTCGGATACTCGGCCGACGAGAAGACAACCGAGGCCTGATCTATGCCATCGGACGCGCCTGGAACACAGGCGACTCCGGTCACCGTTTCGCTGCAATACAAACAAAAAAGTTCCCGCAGTCTCAGTCTCGCCACTCGTATCGCTGTGGTCACCGTTGGCTGTGTAATTCTTGCCGTACTTATTGCCGGAGCGGTGTCTTATCCGCTAGCGCGCGACGCGTCCCGACAACAGTCCGTCGAGAATCTCGAGCAACTGGCGGACGCGACCGCCGCTGCAATTGAACGTCAGCCGCAAAATGGCAACGACTTGGTACCGGCGCGCTTGTTAACAGTGCTTCGCACGGAGGACATTTCCGCGTTCTACTTTCCAGCGGGTCGCCGCCTTCCAGACGTGTTGACCCGCTCGGACATTCGATCGCTGGCGGAAGGCGACGGAATTCATGGTTCCCGCCAGTCCGATGGTGAAGACGTTATTTTTTCCGCACGGCCGCTGACATCCGGCGCAGTGGTTTTGCTGACGCAACCGGTAACCGTGAGCAGCCGGTTGACCACCCAGGCCCTCGCGCGTTTCGGGATAGCCCTTGCGATTGGTGTGGCGATTGCTGCTGTAGCCGGCTTAGTGCTGGCACGGCGGTTGACGAGACCGCTTCGTAACGCCGCAAAGGCAGCCGAGCAACTCAGCCAAGGCGACCGTGACGTTGTGCTTGCAGTGCAGGGTCCGCGTGAGATCGGGGAACTTGCCGAGGCACTCAATGAGCTGCGAAATGCGCTGGCGATCAGCGAAGGGCGCCAGCGGGACTTCTTGCTGTCGGTGTCGCACGAGCTGCGGACGCCATTGACGGCTATTCGGGGTTATGCCGAAGCAATCAGTGACGGTGTCGTCGGTCCTGACGACATTGAGCGCACTGGTGCAACTATGCAGATTGAGGCGGATCGACTTGATCAGCTGGTCGCTGATCTGCTTTACCTTGCGCGCCTTGATGCGGTGGATGTCAGAATCGCGCCTGTCGACGTCGACCTAGCGGCAGTTGGGTTACAGGCTGCTCAGGTTTGGCACGATCGGTGTGAGGCGGAAGGCCTACCTTTCTATGCCGAGCTTCCCCAGACACCTCTCATGGCTCATACCGATGCACTACGGGTTCGGCAGATCATCGACAACCTTGCTGCAAACGCCTTACGCGTGACGCCAGCTGGCCAACCAATCATTTTGGCCGTGCGGCCGCTAGGGCCAGACGCGGTCGAAGTTGAAGTTCGCGACGGCGGGCCGGGTTTGACACCTGATGACTGCTTGGTCGCATTTGAACCGGCCGAGTTGTACAGCCGGTACCACGGCATACGCAAAGTGGGGACTGGAGTGGGATTGGCTCTCGTGGGGCGCCTTGCTGCCCGACTTGGCGGATCGGCAAGTGCTGGTTCGGCACCCGAGGGTGGGGCAAGGTTTACGATCCGCATCGCTCGAACGCTCCAGAACTAGCTGCACGTAGGGTGACTGGCGTGTCCCAGCCTCGGCGCGAATCGATGCCCATTGCCCCGAGTTCTTGGTTGGTGCCATCAGTGTTGGCGACCCTGTGTTGTTTCCCCATCACCGGCGTCGTGGCGCTCTACTTTGCGGCCCAGGTTGATTCGCGGTGGACGCTGGACGACCGCAAGGGAGCACTCAATGCAGCACGCCGTGCACGGGCGTGGACATTGACAAGCTTTGCGTTGTGGGTACTAGCTACCGTAGTTTTGGTAGCGACAGGTCGTCTCGGTCGGCTGTTGGAATCAGGTGTGCTGTGAGTGTTGCGCTGATGGACCCACGTCCGCGGATGCGTCGAGTCGCAGCGCCAGTCGCCGGAGCAGCGCTTTTGGGGGCTTGTGCCCTTTACATCGCTGCCGTAGATCCCAATCAAGCTGGGCACTATCCGTTGTGTCCGATGAAATGGGCCACTGGTCTTGACTGTCCCGGTTGCGGCGGGCTGCGCGCAACGCACTCCCTGATGCACGGCGACCTTCTCGGCGCTATGGATCACAACCTTTTGGCTGTTCTTTTGCTGCCACTGGTAGTCGTCTGGTGGGTGAGCACGGTGCGCAGGCGATGGTCCGGCGAAGCGAAGACGGTGACCGAATCAAGCGTAAAGCGCACCCGGTTCCTTTGGATCACTTTCGGAGTCGTTGCGGTCGTCTTCACGATTGTTCGCAACTTGCCATTTGTGCCATTCCTGGGCTCTGTCTAATAGGCAAGCGCACCCTGATCGTTGGTGTCGATAGTCTGGGCAAGTGACCGTTCTCGACGACATCGTGGCTGGGGTGCGGGAAGACCTGGCTCGGCGACAAGAACTAGTCGACCTCGATACCTTGAAGAAGCAAGCCGAGCTCGCTGACGCACCTCGAGACGCGCTCGGAGCGCTACGCGGCGATGGCATCGCTCTCATAGCCGAAATCAAGCGGGCCAGCCCGAGCAAAGGGGATCTGGCGCCCATCGATGACCCGGCAGCACTTGCTGCCGAATACGAAGCTGGCGGTGCAGCATGTATCAGCGTGCTCACCGAGGAGCGTCGGTTCAACGGCAGCATTGACGACCTCATTGCCGTGCGCGCGGCGGTTGATATCCCAGTGCTTCGCAAGGACTTCATCGTTACGTCCTATCAACTCTGGGAGGCGCGAGCTCACGGTGCAGATCTAGCGCTGTTGATCGTTGCTGCGCTGGACGATGACGCGCTGGTGTCTCTAGTTGAGCGAGCGGAATCAGTTGGCTTGACGCCGCTTGTCGAGGTTCATGATGAGTTTGAGTTGCAGCGAGCCCTTGATGCCGGTGCTTCAGTGCTCGGCGTCAATTCGCGCAATCTGAAGACACTTGAAGTTGACCGCGATGTTTTTTCGCGCATCGCGCCGCTGGTTCCAGCGAATGTCATTTTGATCGCCGAGTCAGGTGTGCGTGGACCCCACGACATGCTCGCCTACGGCTCAGCCGGCGCCGATGCCGTGCTGGTTGGTGAAGCTTTGGTAACGAACGGGGACCCGAGGGGAACAGTTCACGATCTGGTGGCGGCAGGTTCTCACCCTTCGGCAAAGCACGCCCGTGACTGAACAGGTATTCGCGCACCGGCCGGATCCCCAACCGGATGCGACAGGTCATTTCGGAAAATTTGGTGGCCGCTTCGTGCCCGAAGCTTTGATGGCCGCACTGGATGAACTTGATGGTGCGTTTCGCGATGCTTGGTCGGATCCTGAATTCATCGCCGAGTACAACCGCCTGCAGCGGACATATACCGGTAGACCCAGTCCGCTTACCGATGCCACACGGTTGGCCGAAGCAGCTGGCGGTGCGCGGATATTGCTCAAACGAGAAGACTTGAATCACACCGGATCGCACAAAATCAACAATGTGATTGGCCAGGCGCTGCTGACGAAGCGAATGGGCAAGACCCGGGTGATCGCCGAAACAGGTGCAGGGCAACACGGGGTTGCAACTGCTACAGCGGCGGCACTGTTGGGCTTGGAATGTGTCATCTACATGGGCGAGGTCGACACTGCCCGTCAGGCGCTGAATGTCGCGCGCATGGAGCTGCTGGGCGCAACCGTGATTCCGGTTACTGCCGGCAGTCGCACTTTGAAAGATGCGATCAACGAAGCCATGCGTGACTGGGTAACGCAGCTGGACACGACGCACTATTTGCTCGGCACGGTTGCCGGACCCGCGCCGTTTCCAGAAATGGTTCGCGAGTTCCACGCAGTGATTGGTGACGAAGCTCGTGCCCAAACGCTTGAACTCACCGGCAAGTTGCCAGATGCGGTTGCTGCTTGCGTCGGTGGCGGCAGTAACGCGATCGGAATCTTTCAGGCTTTTCTCGAGGACCCGGACGTTGCCCTGTATGGGTACGAAGCAGGCGGCGAGGGAGTGCACACTCCTCGCCACGCAGCCACTCTGACCGGCGGCAGCGTCGGAGTTCTGCACGGAACCCGTTCGTATCTGCTGCAGGACGAAGATGGGCAAACGATCGAGTCCCATTCCATCAGCGCGGGGCTGGATTACCCCGGGGTTGGGCCGGAACACGCTTTCTTGCGCGACACGGGGCGAGCCACCTACGAGTCAGTGACCGACACAGAGGCAATGGACGCGTTCGCATTACTCTGCCGGACCGAGGGGATCATTCCTGCCATCGAGTCTGCTCATGCGATTGCAGGTGCCGTTCGACTTGGCAACCAACTTGGTCCTAACGCCACAATCCTGGTGAACCTCTCGGGACGTGGTGATAAGGATGTCGCTACCGCAGCGGACTGGTTCGGTCTGACGATAGAAAGCAGTTCCGAATGAGCCGGATGGCAGAAGTGTTCGCGGCGGCCCGTGCAGAGGAGCGAGCGGTTCTTATCGGATATATGCCAGCTGGCTATCCGACACTGGCAGGGTCCATTGCCTTGATTGAGACCATGGTTGAAAACGGCGTCGACATTGTCGAAGTTGGATTGCCCTACAGCGATCCACTCATGGACGGTCCGGTCATTCAGCTTGCCGTCAGCAAAGCGCTCGCCGAGGGCACCAAGATCACCGACGTCATGACGACAGTGGAAGCAACAGCCGCCACTGGTGCACCGGCCCTTGTCATGTCGTATTGGAATCCAATTGAACGGCACGGTCCGGAGCAATTTGCCGCTGACCTTGAAGCTGCTGGCGGCACCGGAATAATCACGCCCGATCTGACGCCAGAGGAGGCAGGCCCATGGATGGCCGCGACCGACCACCACGTGCTCGATCGCATTTTCTTGGTGGCGCCTTCGTCAACGCCAGAACGTATTCAGCTTGTCTGCCGCGCGAGCAGCGGATTTGTCTATGCCGCTTCGACTATGGGAGTAACCGGGACTCGCACCTCGGTTTCGGTGAAGGCTCACGACCTCGTGGAGCGAACCCGCGGAGCTACGCCACTGCCTATCTGCGTTGGCCTGGGAGTTTCCAATGGCGCCCAAGCGGCGGAAGTTGCTGAATACGCCGACGGCGTGATCGTGGGTTCAGCTTTTGTAAGCGCCTTCGAGAAACAAGACAATGCGGCCGATGGCGTTCATGCTGTAGGTGCATTAGCCGCTGATCTTGCGGCGGGCGTGCGGGCCCGAGCCCGTCCGACAGAAAGATTGGAAATGTCGTGAAGTACTCGCTGTGGGTAGGGCTGGTATTTCGGCTCGTCCTCGCGGGCATTCTTGGTTTCGCTGGTCTCACGAAGATTTTCCAGGGTGATGGCGCTCGCTTGGCTGTGGTCGCGTATCGAATCTTGCCGCACAATCTCGACACGATTGTCGGGTATGGCCTGCCCGCTCTCGAAATCCTGCTTTCGCTTTTGCTCCTTATCGGCCTGTTTACCCGTTGGGCAGCGTTGGCCACTGCATTGCTGATGGTGGTGTTTATCGGCGGGATCATTAGCGTGTGGGTGCGTGGATACTCGATTGATTGTGGATGTTTCGGCGGCGGCGGCGACGTCAGCCCCGAGGGACTCGCACAGCGCTATCTCAGCGAGATCGGACGCGACATAGTCTTTGCCGCAATGGCGATTTGGCTCATTATCAAGCCCAAGACGAAATTCTCACTGGACCCCAGCGAGGCACCAACCGAGTTCACCGACGAAGATTCACCCCAAGACGAGACGCAGGCGTTGGCTTAGATGAGGAGATCACGGCATGGCTGAGTCGCCGAAACCGAAGAAGAAGACGCCGCAGCAGAAGGCGGCAGAAGCGCGGGCCGCACAGTTGGCATCCGAGAAGCGTCGTCAGAACTTGATCCGCATCATCGGGGCAATTGCAGTGATCATCGTGGTCGGCGGAATTATCGGTGGAGCGCTCTACTACTCCAAGAAAGGCAGCGGCGGAGGAACTGACCCCAACGCCGCACTGCCCACTGATGTCAGCTCTTCGACCTATGGCTACCAAGTGAACACCAAGGTTGCCGCTGGTGCCCCACTCGTGCAGATTTGGGAAGACTTCCAATGCCCGGCATGTAAGCAATTCGAGCAAACCTCGGCGCAGGCCGTTCAGGCTGAGGCAAAGAAAGGCACGATCAACCTTCAGCTTCGTCCAACGACCTTTCTCAATGACCACCTAGGCAACACCGCGTCTGACTTGGCCACTAACGCATGGGGTTGTGCGATCGATGCTGGAAAGGCCTTGGAATACCACACCGGAATCTTCGCGATGCAACCTGAAAAAGAGGGCGCCGGATACACGAATGAGCAGATGATTGCGCTCGCGCAACGCGTCGGTATTACCGGTTCTGCACTCGACACGTTCACCAGTTGTGTCAACGGACAGAAGTTCTATCCGTGGGTGAACAACAGCCAAGCTCAGTTCGTTAAAGATGGCGTGCCAGGCACC
>JAHEXM010000060.1 GCA_023252115.1 Micrococcales bacterium
CAAGGTGTCAGTGATGTCGAGGCCGAACCAATTCAGTACCGCGCCGATTGCCATTGCGATTGCGGTTGGCGGCGAGAGCCAGGTGCGAACTGCACCAGGTGTGCTTAATGCTCGGACCCAACCGAATCCGGTGCCCGTCACCAGAGTCAGCCCGATCAAGATTGCAACGGCAACTGCGCCCACGATTATCCAGCGTTGCCATCGCTTGCTCCACGATGAAGCAGGCCCAGCCCAGATCAATCCCACGAACGGAAGTGCCAACAGTCCAATCGGTTTCACACTCGATGCCAACGCAATACACGCTGACCCAAGCAGCGCCCTGTGCTCGACGGCGAGCACCAGTCCGCTCACGATCAGGCCGATCATCAACGCGTCGTTGTGTGCACCCGAGACGAAATGCATCAACACCAGCGGGTTCAAAACTCCAAGCCACAGCGCCTTGATGGGATTGATGCCGCCGGCGCCAGCAAGTTTCGGAACACCCCACGCCATCAAAGCCACGCCAACCAGAGCCAAGACTCGAAACGCCAGGGCGGCCGTATACGGATGTGGCCCGGCGAACTGAGCAACACCGCGCGAGAGCAGCAGGAAGAACTGCCCATAGGGCGTGGGTGTCTCCGCCCACAACGGATCGACGCCGTCGTTAAACCAACCCGGCACGCTGGAAGATCCATGCGTATACGGATCAATTCCAGCAACCATCAACTTGCCCTGTGCAAAGTACGAATAGACGTCTCGACTGAACAACGGTGGCGCCAGCACGAGCGGCACGGACCAAGCGACCAAAGTGATCCACAAGCGACGAATGTCGCGGATCGAACCTTTCATTACGTCGTGGCCAAGCAGGAGCCACGCTTGAAGCAACAGTGCGACGCCGATCACGATTGCGCCCTTACAGATGACGGCACCCAGAGTCGTCGACCGCATGGCATCTACGACGGGGATCTCCAGCAGTGCCGTGTTGATCGGCAGCCAACCCACACCGAAGGCGCCGACAGCAATCAAGATGGTCGCAACACATCCGGGAACAATTGATCTGAACGCAAATGCGGTGAAAGTGTCAGCCTCGACATCCGCCCCACCCCGGCGGGCGGATGGGATTCGCCCATCGGCGGACTCTGCTGACACCCGCTGAGGGTACCTGGCTCCGGGTGTCTGGCTGTAGACCTGCGGCCGCGGTGAAAGGATGACCGGATGAGCGTCAAAGAGCTGGACGCGGCCGGAATCGACGGGGCTGCGCTCCGCGCGTCCTACGAACGGTGCCGGGCCATTGCGGCAGCTCATGGGAAAACGTACTTTCTGGCCACGACACTGCTACCAAAAGCCAAGCGGCCCTTTGTTCACGCCCTCTATGGCCTAGCCCGCCAGGCTGACGAAATCGTCGACGACATGCGCCTGAACGTCACTCACACCGAGCGTGTCGCCGCCTTTGAATCGTTCTTTTCAGACTTCTTTCGGGAACTTGACCAGGGATTCTCGGTTCATCCGGTGCGCGCTGCCGCCATCGACACTGCGATCCGATGGCAGATTCCGGTCGATCATTTTGAGGCTTTTGCCGCCTCGATGCGGATGGATTTGTCCACCACTCGCTATGCGACTTACGACGACTTGTACCGATACACCTACGGATCGGGGGCAGTTGTTGGTCTGCAGCTGGTTCCAATCCTCGGCACGTCTAGTCCGGAGGCTATGCGATTTGCTGGTGAACTCGGCGTCGCATTTCAACTTGCCAATTTCATTCGTGACGTGGGTGAGGACTTGGATCGGGGTCGCGTTTATTTGCCGCTGGACGAACTTGCCCGAGTCAATGTCTCGGTCGCGGACCTGCAAGAGTGCCATCGAGTTGGTCGAACGACCGACGATGTTCGATCGGCCCTCGCATTTCAGATTGAACGGGTTCGCGCACTTGAGCAATCGTCACGAACTGGGATCGCCTTGCTTCATCCGTCGTCGCGACCATGCATCGACGCTGCGCGAGTGATGTATTGCGGGATCGTCGACGAAGTTGAACGCCGCAACTACGAGATCTTCGGCAACCGGTTGTCGGTATCCCGGCTTCGCCGGTTTGCGATCGCGGTCCCGGCTTGGCGCGATGCTAAACGCGCTACTCGTCGTTTTGGACCTGGCGAAATTCCCGCGGCGGTCCCGCGAACGGTTTCCGTTGCACGCCTGACCGACCCCACATCACCCATAGCGCCAAGGTGAGCAGTACCAACGAAAATCCGAAGAGCAAATCCTCTATCGGCGCGTAGACAAGTCTTCCATCGCCGATGAATGCTGGCGCATGGTCTGCTGGAGTAGAAGATCCGACGATCGCCGAACCCGAGTAGCTCACCACGCGCAATCCGGTAAGCACAGCGTTCGTCACCAACTGAAATCCCAGGACGATCACATACGCGACCCAGAACAACTTGCGAGTCACCAACTTGGTTCGAATCACCCATAGGTCGAGCGCAACAACAATGAGAACTGCACAGCACGCCAAGACCGTATAGGTCATTCCTCATCACCCGCGGGCCAGCCACGAACAGAACGCACAGCCTCAAAAGCCAATATCGAGCAGATCGGAATTACCAGGAAGAACAACACCTCTTCCAATGGCAGTAACCCGATCCTGATTCGGCTTGTTTGCCGTGGATCAAAGCTCCAGTGACCTGAAGCGATGGCATACACATCCCACAACGAATACACGATCACAATCGGGATCAGCGTGAGCAGAAGTCGAAGCCACCGGCGAAAAACTCGGGTCCGCAAAAACACTTCGAGCCAACCAGCCCCGATTAGACACGCCGCGAGCACCGCAAGGTACGTCAAATGCCGCATAGTGGATTCACGACTCGTAGCCGAACGGTGCGAGCTTGGCCAGCAGATCACCAGCAGCTTGCTCTGGGTCATCGGCTTGGGTGATCGCCCGGACGACGACGATGCGTTCAGCTCCGTTAGCGACGACCTGCTCAACGGTGTCACGGTCGATGCCACCGATCGCGAACCACGGTGGTACTTCGGGTCGACCGCGGGCCCAATCAGCAACATCACCGATCACGTCGAGCCCGATTGCTGGCCTTCCGGGCTTTGTTGGGGTCTCCCAGACCGGACCAACGGCGAAATAGTCAACGCCCGTTTGAAGTGCAGCGGCCGTTGCTTGGTCGAATGAATGTGATGAACGGCCAATGATCGGAGCCTCACCAAGCAAATCGCGAGCAAATGGAACTGGCAAATCATCTTGACCAAGGTGCAGAACTGGAGCGCCAGACGAAGCGGCGAGCTCGGGTCGATCATTGACGGCCCACAAGACATTAGCTTTCGAGCAGACGTCGCCAATTACCGCGAGCGCGTCGAGCTCGTCCGTTGTATCAAGATTCTTTTCGCGTAATTGCACAATGTCGACGCCACCTGCGCAGGCAGCCTCGACAAATTGCGCTAGGTCGTTCTGGCGACGCCGAGCGTCCGTGCACAGGTACAGGCGGGCCGATGCGAGCCGTTCTCGCACCATTGCGCTGTCGACCATGCAGCCATTCTGACTTACCAGCCAATTGGCTCGTTAGTACGCCATTCGTCGAGTAAGAGTTGGACCACATCACGAAAGTCCTCGTTCGTTGCATAGGCAGCCCTTTGGCGTAGATAACCGGGACCTCCCGCAACGATGTCGCTGACACTCTCAAGCTCTGTTTTGCACCCCAATTCGGCGGCAGCCGGAGCAAGCGACTCAAGCTGTTCTTCGACGAGCTCGACAATTGGCAGGGTGTCTCCGGCAGAGTTGACGATCAGTTCCGCAGCGAGTCCGTGACGTGCGGCCCGCCATTTGTTTTCCTTCAATACCCAAGGCGGCAGTGTTGGAAGAGCCTGCCCCTCGGCAAAGCGCTGGCCGAGATCGTGAATCAGACTCTGCGCGACTGCCGCGAGCGAAATGATCTCGCGCATGGTTCCCATTGCGTCAGTCATTCGCATCTCGACGGTGCCGAATCCTGGGTGCGGACGAATGTCCCACCACAATTCGCGCACCGACTTGAGGGCACCGCCTTCGATCAGAACGTCAAGCAGATCAACAAACTCGTCCCAGCCCGAAAGGTGGGGCGGCAAATCCTCAGTCGGCATTTGCTCAAACACCTTCGTACGTGTCGATACCAAACCGGTGTCGTAGGAATGCCAGAACGGACTCGATCCTGACAACGCAATGAATAGTGGCATTTGAATCGCCGCAGAATTTGCGATCGCTACTGCAGCATCTCCAGAACGAACTCCCACGTGGTAGTGAATCCCGTGGCACATAGAGCGTTGAGCCGGCCACCCAATCTCGCTGGCGAAATTTTGATAGCGCGGCAAGTCGGTAACGGTGAGGTCGCGCCACGAAGTGCTGGGATGCAGACCACCGCCTTGCAAAGCTAGTCCGCGTTTGTCGAGAGCTACGGTGACTTCGGCAATCGTTTCGTTTAGATCGGCTTGTGCATCCGCAACGGTGTCACAAATGCCGGTAATGATTTCGATGCTGGATTGATAGAACTCGTGTTTCGCTTTTGGGTGTTCGCCACCAAATCGTGCGCTGATCTCGTCGAGGATCTCGCTGGAGGCTGGCACGAGTTCCAGAGTCTGCTTGTCGACGATGCCCAGTTCGACCTCGACGCCGAGCGTGCTTTCAGGCGAAGAATTGAACTCGAGGGACAACACGTGCCAACCGTATGGGGACAGCTGCGTCGTACGCTCATTGATGTGTCCACGAATGCCGGCTCGGCCTCAAGCGACCTGCTCGTCGTCGGCGGCGGAGCCATCGGGCTAGCAATCGCGTGGGAGGCCGCGCGTAACGGCCGCTCGGTCAGAATCTGTGACCCCGACCCAGGGCATGGTGCCTCGTGGGTGGCCGCAGGAATGTTGGCGCCAATCAACGAAGCCCATTTTGGCGAAGATGATCGACTTCCCGTTGCTCTTGCTGCCCTTAACTCCTGGAAATCGTTTGCAGCGGAAGTCACGCAGGCCACTGGGCAACCAATCGGCCTTCGCGAGGAAGGCAGCATCGTCGTCGCTTACGACACGGACGACCGAGTTGCCACCGATCGAATGCGCTTGTTTCACGCGAGCCTTGGCCTAACGGCGACTGAGTTAACAATCGCCGAATGCCGCAAATTGGAACCGTGGCTGTCACCCGACATTGCTGGCGGAACGTTGGTGGAAGGCGACCTGTCAGTCAACAATCGTGCGTTGGTGGAGGCGTTGCTACGTGCCAATGAACTCTGCGGCGTTGAGTTTGACCGACGCCATGTGTCGGCAATCCAGTTAGATACGACTGGCGCCCGTGCCAGGGGCGTGATTTTTGATGACGGCGATCACGCCAACGCCGACGTCGTCGTGTTAGCTGCGGGCACCTGGTCAGCCCTCGTGCAGGGTCTTCCCGCTCAAGTCGTACCACCCGTTCATCCGCGCAAGGGCCAAATACTTCGCTTGCGCGCCACCGCTGAACAACCTCAACCGCTGACGCGAAGTCTGATCGCCCTGGTTCAGGGTTCGAATGTTTATCTTGTGCCGCGCAGCAATGGGGAACTTGTCATCGGTGCCACTCAGGAAGATCGAGGCTTTCACACTTCAGTAACGGCCGGCGGAATATGGGAATTGCTACGTGATGCGCGGCTAGTGATTCCCGCGATTGGTGAAATGGAAATCGGCGAAATGGCGGCTGGCTTGCGCCCAGCGACTCCCGACAATGCTGCCATCGTCGGACGCACGGAGATCGACGGTTTGCTCATCGCGACCGGGCACGGCCGAAACGGCATCTTGTTTACTCCGTTGACCGCGCAAATAATCAACGACCTGATTGAAGGGCGAGCGCCAATCGCCCAGGCATAACGTCTCGACCCAAACCGGTTCAGCCCAACAACGAGCCGACGGTGACCACGATGAACATCACGCTGAATGGCCATGCCACCGAGGTTGAAGCGGACACCTTGTCCGAAATTGTGCGCACGGTGACCAGCCGCCGCACTGGTGTTGCCGCGGCAGTCGGTGGACAGGTTGTCCCGCGCAGCGAGTGGGACACGACGGTGGTGCACGATGGAGATGTGATCGAGGTTGTTGCCGCAGTTCAAGGGGGGTAGGGAGCAACATGAGCGATGGATTGAAAACTGACCCGCTAGTGATCGCTGGGCGCGAATACTCCTCGCGGCTAATTATGGGAACTGGCGGAGTCGACAATTTCGATCTGTTGTCACGGGCCTTGATCGCTTCTGGCACTCAACTCACCACCGTCGCTATGCGTCGGGTCAATGCCACGGCTGGTGTATCTGTCCTCGACGTCTTGCGCGACCTCAAAATCGATGTCCTGCCCAATACTGCAGGCTGCTATACAGCCGCCGAAGCAATCTTGACGGCCCAACTCGCGCGCGAGGCTCTGGAAACCGACTGGGTGAAACTTGAGGTCATCGCCGACGAACGGACCCTGTTACCTGAACCAATCGAGCTGGTCACCGCCGCCGAGGCTTTGATCAAGGACGGGTTCACAGTGCTGCCGTACACCAATGACGACCCGATCCTTGCGCGTCGCTTGGAACATGTGGGCTGCGCAGCAGTGATGCCGCTCGGCGCCCCGATTGGTTCCGGGATGGGCATCCGCAACCCACACAACATTTCGCTAATAGTTGAAGGGGCCGGCGTTCCGGTTGTCCTTGATGCCGGTATCGGAACTGCAAGCGAGGCAGCCCAGGCAATGGAACTCGGATGCTCGGCGGTCTTGCTGGCCTCAGCCGTCACACGGGCCAAAGACCCGATTGCCATGGCGACTGCGATGCGGCTTGCGGTGGAATCTGGCCGATTAGCGGCTGGCGCTGGACGAATTCCGGTTAGGGAGTTTGGGGTCGCATCGAGCCCGACGCAAGGCAGAGCCACGCTGTAACGCCGCGGCTGCGCCGGAATGGCGTACCCAGTTCGTACACTCGGGCGGTGGACTCCCCCACCGATCCCTTGATCGGGCGCACCGTCGACCAGCGATATCGGGTCGAAGCCTTTGTCGCGCGCGGCGGGATGGCGACTGTTTACCGCGCAACCGACCAACGGCTTGAGCGAACAGTGGCTCTCAAAATCATGCACGCCTCGTTTGCCGAGGACCCCGACTTCGTCGCCCGCTTCGTCACTGAAGCTCGATCTGCCGCCCGACTCAGTCACCCCGCGATCGTCGCGGTCTATGACCAAGGCGCAGCCGACGGCCTGGTCTACCTAGCGATGGAATTTGTCGAAGGTCGAACTCTTCGTGACTGCCTTACTGAACAAGGTCGGCTGACCGGCGTCTCGGCGACCGAGATCTTTGACCCGATCCTTCAGGCATTGAATGCCGCGCACAGCGCATGAATCGCCCACCGAGATATCAAACCCGAAAATGTCTTAGTGAGCACCGAAGGCCAAATCAAGGTCGCGGATTTTGGACTTGCGCGCGCGGTCGCATCCGGAACGACAAGCGCGGCAACGCGCGGAATGTTGATCGGCACCGTTGCTTACATGGCTCCCGAACAAGTTGAGCACGGCGTCACGGACAAACGCACCGATGTGTATGCGGCCGGAATCATGTTGTACGAATGCGTGGTTGGCCAATCGCCGTATAGCGGTGAAACACCACTTGCCGTTGCATACAAACATGTGAACGCGACCGTTCCTGCACCGTCGAGCATTCGCAATGACATTCCGCCCCAAATTGACGAGCTAGTTGTGGTAGCCACCGCGCGAGAACGCTCGGCGCGCTATCCCGACGCCGGACACTTCCTCAACCATGTGCGTGCAGCACATTCTGCGCTCGTCGAAGTTGCCGAGGCCCAGTCAACCAACGCAGATACCAGCACCGTCGTTATTGATCGGTCAGCCGAGACTGTGTCGTTGGCCCCCTCGACCGCTGTACTCGTCGGAGCTGGAGCCGCCTCCGCGACCGCGCCCGTCAATGGAACCTCGGGTACTGACGAGTTGTCGGTTACCCGGTCCGTTGCATCGGCACCAGATGCTCCAGCAACCGATTCGTCCGGTTCCGGTGGCGCGCCTCCGGCTACCTCGGGCAGTCCGTTTGACCGCATTCGCCCACCAGGTAAACACCGAATCGCGATCGCCCTGGTTGCGTTGCTGGTTCTTGGACTTGTCGCTGGCGGTGCCGCGTGGGCGTGGGGAGCAACTCAATATGTCGCGATCCCGTCGTTGATCGGAATGACGCCCGACAAAGCCACCGCGAAACTCGCCAGGCAAAA
>JAHEXM010000061.1 GCA_023252115.1 Micrococcales bacterium
GCCAGTATTTGAGGTAAACGTGGTATCGGGCGTGCCGTCTGCTCCTAGGCGCGCGATGTAGTCCACAGTGGTCCCGTTGAGGCCGGTAAAGATCCCGCCGACGATTACCTTTCCAGTCGATTGCAAAGCGACCGCGAGCGGCGCTGCGTTAAAGCCGGTGCCGACATGTGAATCAAATGTCGTATCGGTTGTTCCGTCGGCATTGATCCGACCTATTCGGTTGACCGTTACACCGTCGACGGTCAGGAAGGCTCCACCTACAACGATTGCGTTGTCGCTTTGAACGGCCAAACCGAAGACGCTGTCACTGAGCCCACCGCCAGCAGTTAAGGCCGTGCCAAAGGCGGCATTGCGTGTCCCGTCAGAGTCCAAGAGTGCAAGTCCGCGTTGACTCGTCCCTCCCAACTGAGTGAACTCCCCACCAACGACGATCTTGTCGGCAGACTGGACACCAAGTGAATACACGCGAAGGTTGAAGCCGCTACCAATAGCGGTTGTAAAACCACTGTCGGGCGTTCCACTGGAACTGAGTCTGACGATATGCCCAACAGTCACGCCGTTCACATCGGTGAAGTCCCCGCCAACCACGATGCTTCCACTGGCTTGGAAAGCAATGGCCCTGACTTGACCGTTGAAGCCGGTACCGATATTCGTGTTGAACGTTGTATCGGGTGAACCATCCGCATTGAGTCGGGCGAGTCTGTTGACGGTTGTACCGTTGAGCGTCGTGAATAGCCCACCGACCACCAGCTTGCCATCTGACTGAACGGCCATGGCAGTGATCGCGTCATTGAACCCGGATGGTCCGACACTCGTAGTGAAATCTGGATCCACCGATCCATCGCCCGCCCACGCCGCACTCTGAATTAGCGCCAGCAACAGCGCCGCGACGAGGCCAAGACCAAATCCGGCCCACCTAGATTTCGACGAGGTTTTCGAGATCGAACGCGACATAGATCAATTAGATACCGCATTGCCCGACTCCGCGACACGACCAAGATCAACCTAACCCAAATGGCCCACATCTACTCAATTTCAGCGAGCGCCGTACCCACCTACCGCTTCCAGAATGAAGCGAGGGTCTTCGCGTCCTCTTCGGCTTGCTCGTCACCCATCGCAAGTGCTCGCGGCACCGATGCCGGCGACATCAGTTCAGTCATGTCGACCTTTCGCGGACCGCGCAACAGCGACTCGCTGCCCTGAGCCGCGAGTGCCTCAATTTCGTAATCAAGGTTGCCTGGCTGAATCGTCATAGTGGCTTGCGGCATTGGCATTGATGCGCCGAGCGAAATAATCAGCACGCGCTTGGCTCCGGCAACAACGTCGCAGTGCGTACCCGACCCACTCACTCCACCATCCATGCACTTTCGATCTAGCACCGGTTGCGGCGAAAAAAGTCCGGGCACAGAACTACTGGCAGCAGCAGCACGAGCAGCAGCGACACCGGTGTGGGCAGAAATGATCAGGCGCTCGCCTGTGTAGGTATCGGCTGCCGAAATATGAAGCGACTCTGCTGGCCATTTCCTGCTCGCCAGCATCACGCCAACGTTGCGGCGCATGCCGCCAGGCGGCGCAGCACGAGCCGCAAGCGCAGCAAAACCAATGTCGCGGATCGTTTCGATATTCGAGTCTTGAGCCGCAGTGAATGCCGAAAGGGCGCGCTGCTGACTAGGGCCAAGATCTCCGGTCGGCGCCATCATCCCCATCACGGCGGGCATCTTCGAGAGCATGTTGACCTTGCGCGAAAAAGCCTTCAAGCTTCGCGCGGTGACAATTGAGGCAAGAACAGATCCGGCAGAAGTTCCCACGACACTGTCGGCATCGGCCACATCAACGCCGCGCTTTGTCAGTCCTTGCAAATAGGCGACCTGCCAGGCAACAAAAAATATTCCGCCGCCACCTAGCACCAGGCCGCGATCTTTACCCTCCCCGTAACGCGCTTCGAAACTCCGTGGCCAAACGAGGCCATCCTCTGACGTACCTGGTTTCTTGTTTGCCACGGATCGAGTCTAGGGAGCCGGAGCGCGCGTTAGCCCATCGATCGACTGCCCTTCGACCGTGCGAGTGAGTCCCAATCACGCTAGTTACCATCGATATCAGTGGAATCGCAACGAAAACCAAATCGCCGTCCGGCATTTGGCCGGCTGGCAATCGCCGCCGCGGCAATCACTCTGCTTGCGGCCTGCGGTGCACAATCGCAATCGACGCCTTCTGCGTCGCCAACGCAGTCCCCAAGCTCGACTGCGACTTCATCGACCTTGCCGCCAGTAACTTCCTGGCAACCGAGTCGTTTCGACACTGATCCAGATGTGAAACGCCGCGCGGCACAACTGATCGAGGCGTTGGGGACTTGGTCAGCTGGTCAGTCGGGTCAGGCGACTGCCCGAACCCGAGTGGCTGGACTTGGGCTTAACCCAAAGCTTGCTGGACAAGCGGGCCAGCTGCTCAATTCCGCGCCGCAAGCAGTGCTGCGAGTTATCGACGTTCAATACGGTGGAATCTTGTCGAGTACCGCAAATGCCTTGGTAGTTGAAGAGCAATGGCTGCTCAACCCGGACGGTTCAACACGGCACACGGGTTTGACCGTGCAAGTACTTCTGGATGCAGCGCGACCGCGCTGGACTGTGACTTCACTGATTCCGGCCGATCCGAAGCCGCCCGCGACGCACCCGGGGCAAGTGGCGGCCAGTGTGTTGGCAAACCCACGGATTCACTTGCCGTTTGCCGCAGCTGCCGACGTCCGATCCGGATCAATCGACCCCAAGGTTCTGACGACGCTCAATACTCTGGCGAGGTCGCATGTTCTTGATGTCAGCGTGGTGGAGTCAGGGCACCCGATCAATGTGTTTGGCACCGATCGCAAAAGTAACCACCCGCAGGGTCTCGCGGTAGACATCTGGGCGCTTGATGGTCGACCAGTAATCGACCCGGCGAACCGTGCATTGGTACTGAGCGTCATGCGACAAGCTGCGACCCTCGGGCCCTACCAAGTAGGGGGACCCGAGGACTTAGATGGTGATGGACTTCTGTATTTCAGCGACAACACTCACCAAGACCACATTCATCTTGGATTCCATCCCTAGACGCTTCCACCCCTAGGTAACGGGAATTGCTACGTCCAACTTCAGGTAACGAAGTAGTGACTTAGCAAAGCGTCCCGGGTCATGCATGTGCGGTTCGTGTCCGGCACCTTCAAACACCACCAGGCGCGCCTTCGGCAGAATCCGGTTCGCGTTGTGACCGTGTTCTAGTGGAATCGTCGGATCGTCTTGACCCCAGATGAGTAGGACCGGTAGTTCACGTGCAAGTGATAGCTGCCCAAGCGCCGAAACCCGCTGACCCGAAATATCAACGACGCTTCGCAGAGTTGCCAAGAAAGCATTCCGGTAGTCGCGGTCACCAAACTCGCGAAGGCGGGTCAACGCGTCATCGGCCAAGATTCGCGGCTTCACGCCGAATGTTGACAGTCGACGACTGACCCACGAAGCGCTCGAAATTGTTGCCCGCGATCCGATCGCTGACAGCACCACCTCGGTGCCCGGCAATGTGGCTGCACGTAGCCACGGACGAGTCTCTTCGCCGAGGCCGCCGCTTGACACAAGGACAAGTCCGTCGACTCGTGTCGGAAACTGGTAGTAGAACTGCATCGCGATCCCACCACCGAGCGAATGACCAACCAAGACGGCGCGATCGTGTCCCAGATGGTCCAGCAAGTCGCGCAAGGCGTTGGCCATCGCTCCTAGGGAATAGTCGCCCCGGACTTTGCCTGACTGACCATGTCCAGGCAGGTCCACCGCTACGACGTGCGCTCCGCCCTCGACCAGAGCTGGGATGACTTCGTTCCAGCAATCGGCATTCGATCCAACGCCATGGATCATCAAGAGCACTGGCCCACTGCCGGGGTATTCGCAATACGCGATCGACCGCCCATGAATGCTCAGGTGCTGCCGAGCGGGAGCGTCAATTGGGTGTGGTCCAGCAGTAGCGGTCGCTGCCATCGATATACCCCCGGTTGAACTGTGCATAGTGACTCCACTTCCAGGCTACGGCAGCGTAGGTTTCTTGTCGAGTCCTTGAGTGCTGGCCCATTCCATACGGCATTTGGGTTTCTGCCAAGGCATGGTTCACGTCAGCTTCGATAACGTCGACACGGCGTCACCGTCCAAACCGATGCAACTACTGGAGTCGTCTTGTCGGCCAAATCAGATCTGCTGAAGAGCAAGCACGTCATCGTCGTTGGAGCGGGGTTCGCCGGCGTCGCCGCTGCGCGTCGCCTCGCGACCGCAGGGGTGCGGGTGACATTAATCGACAGGAATCGGTACCACACGTTCCAGCCGATGATGTATCAAGTTGCCACAGCCTTGATTGCGGCTGGGGACATCGCCTATCCGCTTGCTCATTTAGCCGAGCATCACAAACAGCTGGTGGTCATCAATGCCGAGGTTGTTTCGGTTGACCCGACGACCAAAACAGTGACCTCGAAAGATGGCGCGACAGTCTCGGGCGACTATCTGATTTTGGCCACTGGTGCCGAAGTGAACTTCTTTGACACGCCTGGCTCTGAGTTCACCTTCCCGATGTACACACTTCACGATGCCGACGCTTTGAAAACCCATTTTGTGCAGCTGTTGATCGATGCCTCGCGGGAACCACAATCAATCGACGATGCCACGCTGAGTTTTGTGATCGTTGGCGGCGGTGCGACTGGTGTTGAAACTGCCGGGCATATTTCCGACCTCTTCAAAGACGTGGTGAGCAAAGAATTCCCGGAGCTTGCGAACAAACCGGTGAAGGTCACGATTGTCGACGCTGGTTCAGCACCGTTGAGTTCTTTTCACACCAAGGTTCAGGAATACACGGTAAATCAACTGAACAAGTTGGGTGTCACCCAGCGTTTTGGGGTTGAAGTCAAGAGCGTCACTGCAGACAGCGTCTCGCTCGGAGACGGAACTTCAATTCCTGCCAAGACCGTCGTGTGGGCAGGCGGGTCAAAGGCGTCGGCGCTGGCGGCACAATCGGGATTACCCACCGGACACGGTGGCCGCATCGAGGTAGACGTCAATGGCGAGGTCGAGGGATTCCCGGGCGTATTTGTTTTGGGCGATATTGCCAACACTCCAGCACCGCAGGGTGGGAACTTTCCTGGACTGGGCGGTGTTGCCCTGCAGCAGTGCAAACACGCTGGAAAGGCAATCATCGGCCTGATCGAGGGAAAGAACGTCAAGTCCTTTCACTACCACGACAAAGGCAACATGGCGATGATCAGCAAGCACTCCGCCGTTGCCGAGTTTGGAAACAATCACCACACGCTCGAAGGCCCACTTGGCTTTGCCGCGTGGCTGGGAGTGCATCTCTATCTTTTGGAAGGGGTCCGTCAAAAAACTGGCGCGCTCACGTCATGGGCATGGGACTTCTTTAGTAGCGAACGCAGTCAGCTGCGCGTCGTCGAAGACACCGGGCCGGCAATCGACTGGCCCGGCGACGAACCATCGGTGGCACAGCAAGATGCCGCGTCGGGAACAAAGACCCCGATCTAGTCACACTGGAACGGTTCGATCGTGCTTTGATCAACCATGCATTACGGCTCGCCAGCGCAGACAGCGGTTGCTGTTGTGGTTCTGAGCATTCTGACGCTCGGCGTCATGTGGAGCTTTGGCATACGGCAGCGGCTGGACTTTGTTGGGGCAGTGCTGAGGTCGTTGGTCCAGCTGTGTGTAGTGGCACTGATCATCGCCTGGATCTTTCAGCATCCGCAGGGAGCCGTGCTGTATATCGCTCTCATGCTTATTGCGGCCAGCGCGACGTCACTGCGGCGAGTCAAATGCGGCAGACGTCAGGCCTATCGACTCCTCATCCCACTCACCGTCGCGACACTGGTTAGCGTGGGCATCACTGTCGCCACTGGGGCTTTGCCGCTTTCCGCGCAGTCCCTGGTTCCATTCACCGCGCAGATCATTGGTGGCTCGATGACGGCAGTCACTCTTTCCGGCACCCACTTTCGCGACAATGTTGACCACCACTGGGACGAAGTCGAAGCACTGTTGTCCTTGGGAGCTACCGCGCGTCAGGCAGTCGCCGACCTTGGCCGACGGGCAGCGAGCCAGGCACTTATTCCTGGTCTTGATCAAACGCGTAGTGCTGGGTTGGTCGTGCTGCCTGGTGCCTTTGTCGGAATGCTCCTTGGTGGCGCGACACCTGCCCAGGCAGCACAGGTACAAATACTGGTGCTCGTCACACTGATTGCCGCTGCGACTTGCTCGGCAGCAGGTGTTGTCTGGTTTCTTGCTCCGCTGTACGGCTCTTTGCGGCCCGTATCCCCGCAGCAAGCAGTCGCGAGTTAGTCGCGCATCCAACCGGGACGCTGTGGTGGTGGCATGTTGGTTGCCCCACGTCGACGAGCTAGCGTTCGAATTCGCCGTGCGTAGGCACGGTCCTCCAAGATGGTGCGCAGAACTCGAAACCCATCGCGAACCGCGTTCAAGTTTGAATCGCCGTGGTAACGGTCATGTTCGAAACTCGGAACTTCGGTGATCTTGGCACCTGACAGTGCGAATCGGCCGATGATGAGTGCCTCGATTTCGAAGCCATCGCCCGGCAACATCAGCTTGTCGCTCTTCGCCTGAGTATCAGGCAAGTCGAGCATGTACAACATGTCGGCCCAAAACGCGTTGTAGCCGTAACAAAGGTCGGTAAACCAGTGTTCGGTCAGCGCACTTGCCAGCAGGTTGAGTCCCATGTTTCCAATACGCCGAAACAAGGTGATGTCATCGCTACCACCGCCTTTGACGAACCGCGTCCCTTTCGCCAGGTCCGCGCCTGCAACCAGAGCCCGCACGAAATCCGGGATTTCGTTTGGGTCAGCAGATCCGTCGACGTCGAACATCACAATCACTTCGCCGGTTGCAGCTTCGAATCCGCACGCGAGGGCATTGCCTTTGCCCTGACGCGTCTGCTCAACAATCTTGACGCCAGGCAGGGCTTCTCTAGCTGCGGCAACAGTTCCGTCGACTGAGTGACCATCAACCAGGATGACCTCGTAGTACTCAGACAGATACGGCAGGATCTCGCGGACATTCTTTGCCTCGTTCAGCGCCGGCACCACCACAGAGACTCGCGGGTTGTCCGGTCGGCGCACGCTGGCGGGTTTGCGGCGATCAACAATCGGCTCACCGGCTACCTCAACAATGGGGGCTTCGGTCTCCAGCTCGGCACTCACCACCTCGCCGTTCTCGTTCCCCTGCTCAGACATAGCCCGATCGTAGAGTTGTCAGCTTTGTTTCGCAGAGTTGATGGGCCAACGGGCGGCGCCTGTGAGTAGGGTCACCGATTCTGTTCGCAAAGCCCCACAGGGTCTTGGCGCGAGGGTGGCATCAACGGAATGGCCCGCAGTAGCGTCTCGACTAGGCGCATCAACAAATGCGAGGAGACAAGAACTCTATGGACCGCAAATTCGACGTGGTAGTTATTGGTGCCGGACTAGGCGGCCTGTCCGCTGCGAATACGCTTGCCAAAGCTGGCAAAAAGGTTCTTCTGGTGGAACGCCACAACATCCCTGGCGGCTACGCCACCACGTTTGTGCGCGGCGACTACGAATTTGATGTCAGCCTTCACACCCTGTCGGGCATCGGAACTCCCGACAACCCTGGAATGCTGCGTAACATCCTCGACGGCCTTGGTGTCGGTCAGAAACTCGAGTTCACTGAACTGTCCGGTATCCGGGTCATCTCGGGTGACATAGACATGTCAATACCCACCGACCGAGATCTGTTCAAGCAACGTCTCGGCGAGGCATTTCCTGACGAGACGGATGGCATCAATGGATTCATCGACGCCATCCACGACTATCACGATCAAACCCTTGCCTCGATGCCGTCAGGATCCACCGACCCAACGAAGTATCCGATGCTGGCTCAGTTCGGCACGTCGACAGTGGCCGAAGTCATTGAGCACTACGGGTTAAGCCCACAATGCGCCGCAATATTTCGTCTGCCAAGCGGATATTTTGGTCCACCTGCACAATTTCAACCGTTTGCAACGTATGCGTTGGGCATTGGCGAATACCTTGAATTTGGCTCATGGTACGTGCGCGGCAAATGCCAAGCATTATC
>JAHEXM010000062.1:0-3879 GCA_023252115.1 Micrococcales bacterium
TGGCTCGTTTGTGCTGTTGGGCTTCGCCGATTTCGGCGGCGCGATGCCGGACCGCGCGCGCGCATACATCGTGACCAGCCTTATTGGAATCGCGGTCATCGTGTTGGGCACATTGGCGGTAGCTACCACGGTAACGGCCGCGCTCACGACATTTGTGCTGGCGGTGATCGTCATCTATGCGGCCGTTTTGCGCGGATACTTCGCGGCGGCCGGCACGTCTGTTTTGTTGCCGTTCGCGATCGCCGTGTCGTCGCCAATGGTGATTGATCAAATTCCACAGCGTTGCATCGGATTCGCGGTTGCAGCGGTGATTTCCACACTTGCCGCGCTGCTTCTATGGCCTGCACATCAGCGCGGGGCGCTTCGGAACAATCTCGCGGATGCCTTGATAGTGGCGGCGCGCGAAGTCCACGATCGCTGGGATCCATCAATCGACACCACGGTTGACGCAAACGAACGCATGCGAACCGTACGAAGCAAAGTAGATGCTGTTCACGCCTCGTATGACGGAGTGCTGTCCCGTCCTGGTTCGGGAACCAAACGCGATCGGTCGATCATCCAACTCGTTGAGGAGTTGAATCGACTGTGGACCGCTTTCGGTTGGCGCCCGGACGTCCGGAGACACGGTGGTCAATGGGATCTCGACCTCGCGAATAATTCGAGCAAGATTCTGACTGAGTCTGCTGATGCACTGAAAGGAGAGGGTCAGGCACCCGACACGCTTTGCCTTAACGAAGCGCGTGAGCAGCATTTGGTTGCGAGCGAGACTTGGGCCGGCGAGATGATTCAGTCAGGCAACACCCAAGCCGTACACGCGAGCCTCGATGACACATTTCAACTGCGCATGGTGGCGACCTTCGCTCAATTCATCGCGTTCTATACCCGAGGTGCCATGGGTGTTCGAACTGACGCCCGGCAGATCGGGACTATGGCAGGTCAACCATTGCCGATGCCGACGAGTAGTCGAACGCCGGCTGAACTGCTTCGCTCGCAACTGACACTGCAATCACCGTGGTTCAAGAATGCGCTGAGGTCCGGCGCCGCGTTGGCGATCGCGGTTCTGCTCGCCCAGGTTTTGGAACTGCAGCATGCGTTCTGGGTGATCTTGGGTGCATTGACGGCCTTGCGATTCGATGCCTTGGGAACCGGGCGCACTGCTATTCAAGCGATCGTTGGGACGGTCGCGGGGTTTGTGGTTGGCAGTGTGCTCATTACATTCCTCGGGGATCAACCAGTCGTTTTGTGGATACTCTTTCCAATCCTCTGCTTCCTGGCCGCGTACACACCTGGAGCGATCTCGTTGATTGTCGGCCAGGCCTCGTTCACCGTTCTGGTAATCACTCTGTACGGATTGATTGCTCCGGCAGGAATCGAAACCGGCGAGATTCGCGTCATCGATGTCGGACTCGGTTTGGTGGTAAGCCTGGTAGTCAGTGCGTTGCTCTGGCCGCGCGGAATTGCGACCAAAGTCCGCGAGACTCTTGAAGAATCAGTCGTAGCAGGTACGGCGTTTCTGGTTGCTGCCGTTGATCGAATGACGCAGGGGCCGGCGGCTGCAGCAGAAGCAACCCAAGCCGCCGCCGCTGCCGTGAAGTCCGTCGACGTAGCACACGAGATATTCGACCTTGCTCTGGCATCCCGAGTACCCGACGGACTATCGGCAGAATCGTGGGCACGAATGTCCAACGTCGCAGGCCACATCGTTCAATGTTCCGACTACATCGTCTTTATGGCCGAGTCCGGCCGAACGTGCAATTCAGCAGACGTTAACGACCAGCTCATTGCAGCCGTGCACCACGTGCGCACACATATGAACACTGCAATTGGTGAGCTCGACAAGCTCGGGACAAAAACCGTTTCGATCGATGTCACGGCGCTCGACTACCAGCCGCGCCGCGACGGATTAAACCGCCTACATGATGCTGTGAACGCCTACTTAGTAGAGCTAGGGAATACGCCGGGACCCGATGTCGGGCGACAAACATTGACTGCCATTTGGATGGAACAGTGGCTCGCTCACATCGACTGGCTTGCCGAAAGAGTCGAGCTCGCCCTCGATTCGGTGATTGCTCCAGGCGGGACCTGATCGATGAAGCTTTACGGAACCATCTCGCCGGATAAGCCGCTGCTGGTGGTGGCTCTTGATGAAGAGGCGCATCACCTGCATGTTCTGGACATGCCAGTGCTGGTGACCGAAGCAAGCAAAGTGAACGCCGGTGTTGCTGTTGCGTACACCGTGGCAACGTCACGACCAAGCTCGGTGGTCAACTTGGGAACCGCTGGTGCTCTTCGCCTTGGCCTTGAGGGAATCCACGAAATTCACACTGTCGTTCAACATGACCTCGATGACGCGGCTTTGTTCGCGCTGACCGGGCGCCACTTCGGTCTGCCCATTCAGCTCCAAGATGCCGCGGATGACGATGGTATGACTCTTGCCACCGGCGATGTTTTCGTCGCCGATCCGAACGTCCGCGATCGACTCGCGACATTCGCTGATCTGGTCGACATGGAGGGTTACGCAATCGCCAGTGCCGCTCGAGCTGCCGAGTTGCCGGCGCGGATAGTGAAGTTTGTTTCCGATTCCGCTGACGAATCAGCCGCGCGGAGTTGGCGCGATCTGGTGAACCACGGGGCCGAGCAACTTGGCGCTTGGGCAGAGCAGCATCTTTCGCACCGAACTACCGACTAAACCTCAGCCCCGCTGGGAATGATGACCACGGGAAGTTGCGAGCCGCGGAGCAGCTTGTACGTCATGTCGCCGAGGAACACCCGACGTAACGCACGACCACCCGATGAACCGGCAACAAAGATGTCGTCATCGTGCCAATCGAACTTCGCGAGCGCCGACACCACGTTGTCGCCTTCCAACAGCTCCGAAGTTGTTTCAACAAGTCCTTCAGGTATGCGCGACTGTGCTACGTGTAGCGCTTCGAGTGCTTGTTGCCGCGCTGCCTCAACTACAAGCGTTTCGGCACTACTGCCCAGGCGGGAGCCATACACCCTGGTGTGCCGTTCGATGATCGTGACTAGGTTCAGTCCGATCTTCGAATGAACCGGGCGTTTGAGGAAAGTGTCGGTAACGATCTTGAGCGCGTGGTCGGACTCTGGTGTCTTTCGATATGCAAGCACCACGTGGTGCAGTAGTTCCGGCGCCCATTCGTAATAGCCAAACGGCGCCAGCGCGACCGGCACAGGGGAGCCATGCAGCAGTTTGTCGGCAGTGGAACCGCAGCCAATTCGACCTTCACTCGCGTTGTAGCTCGAACCGATAACAATCATCGATGCATCGCGATCAACGGCGATTTTAGCTAGCCCGGCACCCGATGATCGATGACCAGTCATCGCATATTCGATGCCTTGGCGATTCCCGATTTGGTCACGAATCCAGACCAGTGTCTCCTCGGCACGTTCAATCAGAAATGCCTGCCACTCGGCATCCACATGGCCTTGCCCTGGGAAGTCGAAAGCTGTGGGATACACGTTGGCAATCACCGGCGTCGCGTCAATCGTCGAAGCGATTGCCAATCCGAGGGCGACCGAATCCAGGCTCCGGGTATGCGACCCGACCCCAATGATGATTTCCATTGTTTTCCCAATCCTTACTGTTCGAAGTCAGTTCGGCGTACAGGCGCAATATCGCTTCGACCGCCGCTACGGTATCTGTCATTGCACGTGTGATGTTGCCTGCGAGGGGGTCGGAATGACCGATATCTCGCTGAAGCAACGCCTTTTTCGAGCCAAGTCCGTTGATCAAATGGTTGCGGAGGCTGGGCACGGCGATGGCGGTGACCTGAAGCGGTCCATGGGGCTGGTCTCGTTAACGATGTTCTCGGTCGGAGCCATCGTTGGCACCGGTATTTTCGTGATCCTCGGGATCGC
>JAHEXM010000062.1:3889-8050 GCA_023252115.1 Micrococcales bacterium
GACTGCGTGCGCTTTTTCCGCTTTGTCCTATGCGGAACTTGCCGGTTCTATTCCGGTATCAGGTTCGTCGTACTCATACGCATACGCAACGCTTGGCGAACTTGTTGCTTGGGTGTGTGGCTGGTGCTTGATGTTGGAGTACGGCGTATCGGTCGCGGCAGTCGCAGTTGGTTGGGGTCAGTACGTCAACGAACTCCTTGCTCATATTCCGTTTCTGCCGGCAATCCCCGATGAATTCCTCAATCCGACCCTGGCTGGCGGCATCTTCAACTTGCCGGCTGTTGTCGTGGTCTTGTTGTCGGGAGCCCTGCTGTTGCGCGGTGCGTCTGAGTCGGCTGTGGTCAATACGATCATGGTGTTTATCAAGATCGGTATTTTGATCTTCTTTTGCGCGATCGCCTACACAGCGTTCGATAGCAACAATCTCTTTCCGTTCTTTCCGCTTGGCGCTGCGGGTGTTTCCGCGGCTGCCGCGCACGTCTTCTTCTCGTACATCGGATTCGATGCAGCATCGACTGCCGGTGAAGAGGCAAAAAATCCACGCCGGGATCTGCCGCGCGCAATCATCCTGTCCCTGATCATTGTCACTGCGCTATACGTGCTGGTAGCGCTGGCCGCAGTCGGTGCTAAGCCGTGGCAGCAGTTTGCCGGCCAAGGCGGAGACGCAGTGCTCGCCACCATCCTTCAACAAGTCACGGGGCAGAGCTGGCCGGCGATCGTGGTGTCGATCGGTGCGATCATTTCGATCTTCAGTGTCGTGCTGACAGTGATGTACGGTCAAACTCGCATCCTGTTTGCGATGGGCCGCGATGGTCTGTTGCCGGAAATCTTTACTCGAGTGAATCCGCGCACGCAGACTCCAGTGTTCAACACCTTGATTGTTACCGGTGTCATCGTTTTGCTCGCGGGTTTCATTCCGCTCGGAGCCCTAGCCGACGCCACGAGTATCGGCACTTTGTTTGCCTTTGCTCTGGTAAATATCGGGGTGATCATTCTGCGGCGAAAGAAGCCAGGCCTCAAGCGTTCATTCCGCGTTCCGCTTTACCCCTTCACGCCGATCGCTGGCGTACTTATGTGTGCGTTTTTGCTGACCAATCTTGAGATCGGTACCTGGATCGTTTTTGGTGTTTGGATGATCATCGGGTTCGTCATCTATTTCACGTACGGCCTGCGCAAGTCCAAACTGAACAAGGTCCAACTGACAGAGGATATGCCCGAGATCACCAGCGCTCTGTCCGAGTAGTCGTTGCCCCGGCGCTTACGGCCGGGCACGGCTTGGGGTCGCTTGGCATGATCGGTAGTCTGGGTCCGCTGGCAACCACAGTTTCTTGTTGCCAGTTTCTTGTTGCTAGCGCAATTGGAGGCGTCGCATAGTGGCCTAGTGCGCCCGCCTGCTAAGCGGGTTGGGGATAAAACCCCTCGAGAGTTCAAATCTCTCCGTCTCCGCCGGTGTTCGATTGACCGCAGGTGGTGGATTTCAGTCGCTCAGGCTGTTCTCCGCCACCTGCGAACCGGCAGCAAACCCGCAGCGTGCGTGGCCGTTTCAAGCTGCCGGTAGACTCTGCTGGTCGCGATTTGTTTTGTGACATGCGCCCGTAGCTCAACGGATAGAGCATCTGACTACGGATCAGAAGGTTGGGGTTTCGAATACCTCCGGGCGCGCACACGTTTTCCCAGGTCAAAGAGCCAGAGCCATCCCGGTGCTCTGGCGCTCTTGCTGTTTGACAGCAACCGTTGCCAGCAACGCTGTTGTACATGGCCGGAATGGTCACCGTCGTCAACTTCCCTGTGGGTCCCTTCTCGGGCATTGTCGATGGCGTGAAAGACGCTCGTTGAAGGCGTGCGAGAACCCCCTGCCCAACGGTCGATGAAGTCATGTAAATCGCCCATGTCAAGACGTGTGAATGGCCACGCGACCTGAAATTCGGCCATTCCGTTCAACATTGCCTTAGCTGCTGGCCACCAGTGTCGAGAGAGAATGGGTCGATTGCTGAGCATTGGTTACTCAGATCGGTGCACATAAAGGCCGTTTCGTACCAGGTGTATTCGCCTGCCTTTTCGACGTCGCAGTACCAGAGGGAAATGGCTCCTTCCTTCGTAAGTCGCCGTAGCCCGTCGCTTCGGGGCGGGCCTTTGGCTTCGTCAGAACTTCGCACCAGCAAGATTGGCGCCAACGAATCGAGTCTTATGAAGTCGAGCACGCATGAAATTGGTGTTAACGCAGTTGGTGTAGGAAAAGTTTGCGTGGTTGGCATTCGCGCGCTTGAGGTTGGCGCGCTTGAGAGTTGCCAGCCTGAGGTTAGCGTGTGTGAGAGTGGCGTGGCTGAGGTTAGCGGACGTAAAATTCACACCTTGAGCATGAACGTTGCTTAGGTTCGCACTGGTCAGGGTTGCCTTTTTCAGGCTGGCAGCGGTTCCAAAAAAAGTAGGTCGACCGGCGATGTCCCCACGAGTTGTCCTGCCGTCCGGTGTCGACAAGTGCGCACCGCTCAGATTAGCCCCAGTCAGATTTGTGTCGCTCAGGTCAGCGCCACTGAGGTTGCTACTCGCTAGATTGGTATTGGTCAGGTTGGCGCCGGCCAGGTTCGCGTCGGTGAGATTCGCGCCCTGAAAATCAACGCCGGAGACGTTTTGTCCGGCAAGGTCAACACCAGTCAGATTGGTACCAGCACAGCTGCCGGTTGGGCACGATGTTGCCAGGGTTGGCGGCAGTGTCGTTGGCTCCGTAGTTGGAGTCGGTGAGGGCGTAGGCGAAGGTGTTGGTGTTGGTGTTGGTGTTGGTGTTGGTGTTGGTGCCGTTGCGGTACCGGTTAGTGGTGTGTAGTTGCTGGCACTGATTCCGCCTGGGTAGAAGACGGTCAGGGTTGCGCTGGACAGACTTCCGGCGCTGGTGGGTGTCCAGGTGAGGGCCACGGTGCAGGTGCCGCCGACGGATATTGCTGTGGCTACTGCGCATGTTCCGGGCGTGCCGGTGTTGAGTGCGATGCCGGTGCCTGCGGGTGTGATTGCTGTTGGTGTGGCTTCTGCGGTTCCGTTGTTGGTGACTGTGACGGTTAGGTTTGTTGGCGTGCCAACTGTTGCGGAACCAAAGTCAGTGTTAGTGAAACTCAACGGGCCAGGTGCTGCAGCCGGAGGTGTAATGATCGCGAACCCGTCGACACTGGACAATTGCGTAGGATACGAGACATTCGTTGCCGGGCTAGGGGCGTAAGAAAATCCACCTCCGCCGGCACCCCCGCTCCCGTTCGTCGTATTCTGGGCTCCACCCCCGCCGCCGCCGGTATAACCGCCACCACCACCGGCGCCGCCCCGAGTCTTCGATACGGTCGTCGTTGCTCCAGCGCCGCCCGCGCCCGCGGCAGTGCCGGATCCACCAGTGATGGTCGATGTTCCACCAGCACCTGGAGTGCTTTGTGTTCCTGCCCCACCCCCTAGCGGCGACGGGTTGCCACTCGAGGCTGGGTTCCCAGCCGGTCCGCCGCTGGCGTTGACTACGGCGCCACCACCACCGCCAGCAACTCCGAGACGACTCGTGTAGTCACCGCCGGTTGGACGCAGATCAGTCGCACCACCACCACCGGATCCACCCGTGGCGCCGCCAGGGTTAACGCCGTTGCCGCCGTTGCCGCCACCGTTGAAGCCTCCTGTGCCGCCAGTAACGCCAGAGAAGATAGTGCCGGTGCCACCAACCCTGACGTCGTATGAGGTGGCAGCAGCAAGTTGGCTGGTGAATCTGATTGCCGCACCTTTTCCGGCAAAAATCGAGCTAGCGGTGCTCGGTCCACCCGCTGCGCCAACCAGAAGCACATCGTAAGAACCCGATGCCGTTGGGGTGTACGTGGAAGTGCCAGATCCGTTCGCGACAAACGAATTGCCAGCCAGCGGAACGATCCATACGTAGCCACTCCCCGCAATGACGCTCAACTGATTGTGCGTCGAGGTGACGGAGCCGCTCGCGTAGCTGGACCCCCCACCGCCTCCGGCGCCATACGGAAAGGAGTTGGTACCGCCGCCGCCCCCGCCGTAGTAGCCGCCGCCGCCTCCTCCTCCGCCAACGTTGTCGAACGAGACCAGGCCACCGTCGCCGCCCGTACCCGCAGTGCCATCGGTTCCGCTCCCACCACCTCCGGTGCCACCCCCACCAGCTCCACCCCCCGTTTG
>JAHEXM010000063.1 GCA_023252115.1 Micrococcales bacterium
CAGTGCGAACTGCTCCTGCCGCAGTACCGGGCACAGATGCCGGAATTGACTCGCCGTCGAACTTGGCCAACGAGTGCGGCTCAAGGTATGCGTCCGGTTCGGTCTGAATACACGTCCAGCTCAGGTCAGTTGGCATGCCATTGCCTCATGAGTGACGTCGCCGATCCCCATGATTGTTCGACAGCCGATAGCGACTGGGCAAGGTCAACCTTGCGGCCCCGGGCCGCCCGGGCTAGCTGCATCTGGAGTGACTTCATGCCATGCGATACGTCGAGGTAATGCCCGGCGGCCTCGGTCAGAGTCTCCTCGCCGTGGACACCATTGCTGGCAAGCCAACTACAGAAATCTGCGGCAAGCTCGGCTGTCACACCGCATTGACGCAACATCCCGAATGCATACAAGTGAAAGTTCTCGAGTCCCTCATCAGCCAATGTCGGAAGATCTGAATCGATGCGTGCCGCAAGCGCATCGATCGGATTGTCAGCTGGAGCCAACGATAAATGCCGATGCGCAACTTTGACCGCGACTTCAACTAAATCTGGTCGAACTTGCATTCGGGACATGTCGACGAGCTCGATGTAGGGAAGCAATACGCGGGGATCCGGGTCAATCAAATTGAAGATGCGGTCAAAGTCGTCACCATCAAGCGCGAAATAACCCGCGTTATGGAAGTACTCAAGGTACCGATTGTCGACATCAACGACATTGGGAACGATGGTGGTCTTGGTATGCGCAATTTGGTATGCGACACCAGCGGTGTCAGGCAAGTAGAAAGAGTCAACCTCGACTGTCAGAAAGCGACCAAACTTCAACTGCTCAACAACGTGATCGATTACTGAGCGCCAAATGTTCATCTCGCCGACATCGATACCGTACAAATCGCGCATGTCTTCGGGCTCGTACTTGATGAACATCCACTGGTCACCTTGAAAACCTGCGCTGAGTGCACAGGCGTTGGCAGGGTGCGGGTCGAGGCCCAACGCCGACAGCAGTTCGATCCACAGGTCGATGTAGCAATTGGTCTCGGTCCAGTCGCGTTCGCCGGCATGCAGCTCGTGCGGCTCATATGTGTCGACGTCGATTGGCAACAACGACACTTTGGAACTCATGGATATATCAGTTCCCGCACGGATTCCGGCCAGATCGCCGTGTCCAATCCGTGCGTAGCCAGTAGCGCCAACGCGATGCGTTCCATTCCAAATCCAACGCAGGACGAATGTGCAACAGCTCCGTCGGCGCTCTTGATGTTGAACGGCTTCCCAAAGTGATCCTCGTGATAGTTAACCGACACGACCGCTGTCATCTGACCCGGATATGTCTGCACGACGAGTTCATATTTGAGTTCACCATCGCGTTGGTTGACGGCGAGCATGCGTCCGGCGCGACCAAAGAACGGATCGTTCGCGACTACCTTCTCGGGTGTCATGCCCAGATCCGTGAGCAACTTGAGGCCGCGAGGAGCCCATTGCTCACGGTGCGCCAATGCGCCTTCGGGAGTGCCGACATAGACGTACTCGTGCATTCGAAATGCCTGCATGCGAGTGGGGTCTATTGAAGGCTCATGCCGGAAGCAGTAACCATAGACATCCAGCTTGCGCCCACCCTCGGGCAATGTTCCCGTTAGTAGCGGATAGGTCGGATGGCATGCCGCTGGAATCAACATCTCACCTGACGGATCAAGCAAGTCCGTCCAATCACCACCGTCGGAATGCACTTGCAGTAGCTGCGCATGTGCTTTGTCGTTGCCAGTGAATGTGTGAATCGAACCGGTCAAGTCAGGAAACGATGCGAGGTAATCCGTCTTTTCAAAAACAGTGGTGGGCATTACCGGTGGGAAACGCAGAACCTTGGCATTCTGATCCGACCCCAACTCAACAACAAGCCGATCGATTCCCTCGATGATGTCCTCGAACTTATCGGTGCGCCCATAGAGCCCATCGATGTCGCTACGCACCAGAAAGTCCGCATCAACGAGTCCGTCGCGAAATGCTGAGTACTCGCTTGCAAGCTCTGGGTTATCAGGCATTTCTAGCCTTTCGTAACCAGGAGCATCTGAGCGGTATTCAACGCGATTCGGTCGTTATTGACCATCAGCGCGCCACCGTATGAATCGCGCAACTGAAGGCCAAGGCCGAATTTGCCGCCGTCCCGATATCCAGCAATACCAACAATAAGAAGCGCTTTACTCACGATCTCAATAACCAATGTTGAAGCCGAGATCTTGACACCGTTCATCATGATCGCAAAGCGGGCCGCGCTCACCGCCGTTCTGTCGTCGGCGAGTTCGTCGAACCGGCGCGCTGCACCATTTGCAGTTTCTTGGAACTGTTGAAGGTGACTCATGAGATCCGCAAGACGGATCGCACCAGGTGGTGTCGTACCGGGTGCCCGGCGTGCGGCGCCCCGAACGAACTCGCGAGCCTTGTTGGTGGCCGATGTCGCAATACCGAGCCACACATGGGCCCACAGCGTGTGGGCAGTTGGCAACATTGTCTGCGCCGAGATGTCGCTGTAGGAATCTTCAAAGATCAGACTCGTCGGACCGGTTGCCGACAACACGAACCCTGGGCTACACGTACCGCGAAAGCCGAGCGTGTCCCAGGTGCTAGTTGACTCAAGTGTGAGTCCTGACTTCAAACACGCAACAAAGGACTGATCGCTCGGCGGGCTGTCCGGTGTGCGGCGAGCAGTCGCAAAAATGACGTCGGCGTATTCACCGTAGGAAATAACAGGGGCGTCTTTGACCAAGGTGAAAGTGTCACCGTCGCGTTCGACTGCGCACGTGCTCGACCGCACGTCACCGCCAATACCCTTTTCGGTAGTTGCCGAACCGAACAGCAACTGCTCAGCCACCAGTTGATCTTGCAGCTTCTGCAGTTCCGCGGTTCGTTCGTGACGCACCAAGCAAGCAACTTGAATGTGATGCATCGCAAAAATCATCGCTGTTGATGCGCAGTGCTGACTCAAACCAAAGACGGCTTCGCCAACCTCGACCAACGATGCGCCGCTTCCCCCCTCGTCGACCGGCACGAGCGCAGACATCAGGTTCGCTTCGCGCAACGCGGTAATGGCCTCGATCGGAAAGCGTGCGTTCTTGTCGACATCGGCTGCGGCCGGACCTGCAATGTCGCGCCCGATAGTCGCTGCGATTGCTGCAATTTCGTTGCTCGCCGGGGCGCTCATGACTCACTCTGAATCTGCTGCACTGCAGCATCGATGGCGGCGATACTGGCGAAAGTTGATTTCTTCAGCATTTCGTCTGGAAACTCAATATCGAATTCGTCCTCAATGGCGAGCATGACATTGACGCTGGCGTGCGATGTCAAGCCTGCTTGGTACAAGTCGTCATCGATGCCCAGCTCGGCTACGTTGCCGGGCAGCTTTCCTTGCTCGGTTAGTACTTCTCGCACTTTGTCTTCGTTGCTCATCTCACGTTCCTTCTTGGACTGCGACAACGACTGCGGTCGCGACATCATGGTCATGACTCATTGATAGGGAGAAATCTCGAAGTTCAGCGGCCTGGGCCATCTCGTGTGCTGCGCCAGTGAGTACCAAGTCAGACCATCCAGCCGAATCCGTCCGAACTTCCATGCAACGCCAATTCGGCGCTGCCGCGTGCGGGCGCAAAACCTTGATGACTGCTTCTTTCGCGGCGAATCGAGCCGCAAGACGAGTGGCCATTCGATCAATCGGACCTTGGCAGACTTCGCGCTCGTGCGGCGTAAAAATCCGATCCAGGTAGCGGTCGCCGAAAGTCTCTATGCTCTCGCGCACGTCCGCCGCTGATGCAATATCGACGCCGACCCGCATGCGGGGGGCAGAGCGGGGCACGTCCATCGGGCAACCGTATCGACGTTGTGATGTCTAGCGCGCGGCGTCACACTCGACCGGAGGTCCGCTTCTTCGTTTGCCGACGTGATTTTAGATACAGCCACGGGCCCTGCATGAGCCCTTTGAGTTCAGCTCGCGCTAACTCCTTGGGGTAGGTACCGGTGCGAGACGAGTTCTTTTCGGAGTCGGAGGCGAACATGTGACGTACGCCGCGAAACACTCCCTTGAGCATTGGCCCCTTGGCCCCAGGAAGCGCCAGAAACTCCCTGACCAGGTAGGCCGAGAGTCCAGCGCCATAGCCAAACATCTGCTTCTCAAGTGCATCGAATGAATCGCGATGGAAGTGGCGCACAATCGCGCGTGGCTCGTAGATGAGGGTCGTGCCACCAACTATGAAGCGGACAAACGCATCCAGATCATCACCGCCCGGAGCGGCCGTGCCAGCCCCAAGTGAAATATCGAATGAACCGATTCGCTTCATGTCGGTGACGCGGAAAGCCATGTTGTTGCCGCTGCCAAACGAGCCCGCCGCCCACGGAAACATGCCACCGCCGTCGCCTTTGACGCCGAGGGCCCACACTCCCGACGTGTCAGGGGCGGTGCTCCACACCGTTAGGACATACCCCTTGTTAAATCCACTCCCCTCTTCGAAGAGTTGCTCGGCTCGGGTCATTTGGGAGCCAGGCACCACCAGTCCAGTCACCACCCCGACGGCGCGATCCTGCGCAAAAACAGCTCCGATGTTTCGAAGCCAACCCGGGTCGGCAAGCGCATCGTCATCGGTGAACGCGATGATGTCGGCACCGGAATCCAGTGCATACCGATAGGCAGCGTTACGTGCCGCCGAAATGCCAGGAATCTGTTCGGTGACCAATGTGATTCTCGAATCACCAATCGATTCGACAATCGGTGGAGTCAGCCCATTCGCCGGGGCGTTGTCCACCACGACAATTTCAAATTCACCGGCATAGTCCTGATCAAGCAGAGCGCGGATTGCCGTCGGCAGCAATGGGTGCTTCCCGATCGTGCTGATGGACACGACTGCCCTCGGCCAGCTACCGATCGCATCAAGGGGCTGGTCATGGTGAGTGATCGCGTTGTCGAACTGCTGTCGCGCTTGTGTACACCAAGATTCGATGCCCGAACTGGTACCGCTCGGCTCGACGATCAGCGTCCCAACCGGATCGCCCTGCACACGCACGAGCAACTCAAGCCCGGCGTCGTCAGGGATTTCCGTTGGCGCCACTGGCGCAGTGAGTTCCAAATCCGCGCACAACAGTGGCCGAAAGTCGGGATTGGGATCGGGGCTCACAAAAGCGCAGAGTAGTGCAGAGCCGATACGGTTGCCGGTGTGACAGTTGACATCATCGTTCCCGTTTACCAGCCAAATTGGGAATGCCTTGACAAGGTAATTTCAGCTGCCCTTGACCAAGAGATTCCAACATCTGTCGGACTGGTACTCGATGGACCCGACAAACAGGTCGAGCAACGGCTCACCGAAATGACTCAGGCCGAGCCACGAGTCAGGTACCTGGTAACCGAAGGATTCGGAACTGGCGACATCTCACGACTTGAAATTTTGGATACCCCCACCTCGGACTTTCTGATATTCCTCGACGACGACGTTGTTGCCACACCCACACTCGCCAAACAACACGCTGACGCTCTCGAGTCCACTCCGGGCATCGTGCTCGGGCAACTGGAAACAGTGATTCCGCCGACAAGCGATCCGCTTCGGCCCGGCGCACTCTTGTATGACCAGTGGTATCAGCACAATCGCGAGAGCTGGTTGGCTGATCCGAACACAGTCGCGTGGAGTTTTTGGGGCGGAAACTTTTCGGGTCGTCGCGAGACGATGCAACGCATTCGAAGTTTTGTGACGCGCGAGCAGGTGAACTACAGCCTTGATTCCTTTTACGGGTTGATCGCCAACGAACTTGGAATACCAGTTACGTATCGCGATGACATCGTGGCCCGACACTTCGTCGAAAAACCCATTGATCAAGTGCCCGGCGTTGGGTACGCGTATGGAAGCGCAGCCGCAGTGATGGCACGCGGAATCAATAATTTGCTACCAAAGAAAGCAGCCGACTACCGCGGTCCAGCGCTCAAAGTGCAATCGTTTCCGGGCGCCAAAATGCTTACCCGGTTATATGGGAAACGACCAATCACGACTCGCAACATGCTCATTCGGGCGGCGGCGCGCAATAACGAACGCGGAAATGATGACAAAGCGGTGCGCTACCTATCGGCCGCACATGTTCTGGAACTGACCCGCGGTTACCGCGAGCACGATGTCCCAAATGCGATATCACGCGACATTAGCCAGCTTTTGTCCGCAGCTCGAGCCGCTGCCCAGGACTAATCCCGGTCTTGCCCGAGAGGATGCTGGTATGGCCGCTGCTCGGAAACCAACGATGGTGGTCAACGCCACTGCGTTGATGGCGGCCACTATTGCGACGTCTGCTTTGGGTTTGGTTTTTTGGGCGGTCGCGGCACGGCTCTACGATCCCGCGGAAGTGGGTGTCGGCTCAGCTCAGATCAGCGCAGCAATGCTGCTGGCGACCTTCGCCGACTTGAGCCTCGGGCAAATGTTGGCACGATTCCTGCCACAGGCAGGAAGTCACGGAACATGGATTATCAAGCGCGCATTCACCGCAAACATTGTTGCGTCACTTGTCCTTGCCGTGGCCGTCGTTGGTTTGGGATTCTCGGATTCGTACCTGCACACCTGGCAAGACAAAATCTTGTTCATCGTCGCTGTCCCGATGTTGACTCTCTTTGTCGTTCAGGACTCAGCTTTACTCGGCCTCGGCGCAGCAGTCGTCGTACCGATCGAGAATGTCCTGTTTTCGCTTGCGAAACTCATCCTGCTGCCAGTGTTCGCAGTTTGGGTATTTTTTTCGGGAATTTTCGCATCGTGGGTAATTCCTGCCGGACTGGCAGTCATCGGGGTGGCCTGGTTCATCAAACGCAAACATCTGATGGATCCAGATCTCCAGGCAGAGGGCCGTCCGCTACCGCCGCGTTCCGTTCTCTACCCGCTACTCGGCAAGCAATACATCGGGGCTGTCGCGGGTCAATGCGTCACGCTTGGCGTTCCACTAGTCATAATTCACGAGTTAGGTGCCACCGCCAACGGCTATCTCGCGCTCGCGTGGATCATCGGCGGCGCATTTAGCGCACTCAGCCTCAACATCACGTTGTCCTTCTACTACGAGGTTCGCAAGGGTCGACCCATCACGATCCCCATGTTGAAACGCATAGGCCTACTGCTGGGTCTGACTGCGGGCCTTGGCGGCATTGTTTGTGCGGCACTCGCTCCTATCGTGCTTGCCATTGTCGCGCCCGGATACCAAAACGAATCGACCGATCTTTTGCGCCTCGTCGCGCTGTCTGCGCCGCTGCAAGCACTGTGGATTTGGCTCATTACGTTCTGGTGGCTTGAAGGTCGCTTTAGCCGTTTCGCAGTACTGCAATCGTGCTGGGCGGCGGCAACGTTGGTACTGACGTGGTGGTTGGCCGGGGAATATGGAGTAACGGGGGCGGGCATGGCCATGCTGACAACCAGCCTTGTCGTTGGCCTTGGCGCGCTCTGGCCGTTGTTTCATCGTTACCGGGTCGTGCGCGCCGGCCAGGGGCACCTGTGGGTTCCGGAGCACGCAGACGACGAGTACTGATCGCAACGGAATACTCAACGGTGGAATGCCGCCGACGCAGACCATGGGCTCGGTCCGATTGCGTTTATTGCGCGCACCTTGCAGTCGTACCACTGCCCCGACTTAAGCCCGGCCACAACGACTGGCGAAGAACCGGCCGACGCTGTCAACACTGCCAGATTCCGGCGCGAAATACATTGCGCACGCGCCGAGGTAACTTTTGACCCGCCATTGCTACTGACGACAAAGTTCAGCCTGACTCTGCCAGGCACACCTGGCGCAATTTTGGTGATGGCCGGTGCTGCTGGCACGGTGGGTGCCGGTGGTGGCGTGGGTGATGGTGTGTCTTCTGGCGCTGGAACCGGATCAGGCGTGATCACCAGTGAGCCGGACACCGGTGAGGCCGCAGACCAATTGTCATTACCGGCCTGCGTCGCGTCGATGCCACACGTTCCGGCGGATACCGGCGTGAGGACCGACCCAGTCAACGTGCACACACTGGGCGTACTCGAGCTGAATGCAACTGGCAATCAT
>JAHEXM010000064.1 GCA_023252115.1 Micrococcales bacterium
GCAGGGGAGTCGTGCGAACGCATTGTTGCGTTACGCCGGGACCACGGCGGTGCCGTTACGTCATTTGCAATCGTTGAGGACTGGGTTGACGGTGTGATCCCCGACGATGCGTTCACTTCTGTTCGGGTGGTCACCAATGTGAACGGGTTCGAATCGGATTTGCTGATCGAAATCGAGGGCATCAGCGTTCCCGTCTCGGCATGGCCCACATCAACAGCAGTGGCCGTTAGCGACAGTCAGTGGACGACGGCGTATTTGCCAATGCCGCAATTTGATGATGTTACTACTTCACACGGTGGCGGCGGGCCATCAGCGCCCGTCCCCGGAACCGTTGTCTCTGTCGAAGTTGCCGAAGGTGATGCGGTAATTGAGGGGCAGACGCTGGTGGTTCTTGAAGCAATGAAGATGGAACATCGCATTGTTGCGCAGACTGATGGAGTGGTGACCGACGTAAAGGTCGCCAGCGGAGACAGCGTTGATGCACACCAAATCCTGGTCATTCTTGGCACGGACTCAGAATCAACCGAAGGATCTGAATGAGCAGCGACCTCAAGCGCCCAGTACGCATCGGCAACTGCAGCGGCTTCTTTGGTGACCGCCTCGCGGCGGCCAAAGAGATGGTCGAAGGCGGCCCGATCGACGTGCTGTCAGGGGATTGGCTGGCCGAGCTCACCATGTTGATCTTGGCGCGCCAGCGAATGAAGCACGGCGAAGGCGCCGGGTGGGCGCGCACGTTTCTTGTCGAAATGGAACAGGTACTCGGCACTTGCTTGGAGCGTGGCATCAAAGTCGTGACGAATGCTGGTGGGCTCGATCCGGCAGGCGCTGCTGGCGCGCTTCGCGAGAAGGCAAACGAACTTGGTTTCGCCAACGTGCGTATCGCCTATGTCACCGGCGACGATCTGATGCCTCGACTTGATGAGCTCAACGCTGCGGGCGAGACCTTGGTGAACATAGATACCGGCGAGGATCTTGCGTCGTTGAACCTGAATCCGTTAACGGCGAACGTGTATCTAGGTGCCCGCGGGATCACCGAGGCGCTCAATGCCGGTGCGGACGTGGTGATAACTGGCCGCGTGACTGATGCTGCTTTGGCGATTGGGCCTGCGGCTTGGTGGCACGGCTGGTCGTATGACGCAGCAAATGCTGGTGACCAAGACGCGCTTGATTCACTCGCGGGTGCGCTGGTTGCTGGACACGTCATTGAATGCGGTGCGCAGGCGACGGGCGGAAACTATTCATCGTTCCTCGACGTGCCCAATCTTGAACATCCTGGGTTTCCGATAGCGGAAATCGCAGGTGACGGAACGAGCGTGATAACCAAACATGACGACACCGGCGGGATGGTCACCGTCGGAACTGTCACCGCGCAGCTCCTTTATGAACTTGGTGGCCCGGAATATCTGAACCCCGATGTCAGCGCGCGATTCGACACCATTCAACTCGATCAAGTCGGTTGCAATCGTGTTCGCATTTCGAATGTGGCCGGCGTCGTTGCACCGGATCGCCTCAAGGTCGCAATCAATACGCTCGGTGGATTCCGAAACGTCATGTCGCTGGTCATCACCGGTGTCGATGTTGACGCGAAAGCCGAATTGGCCGTGCGAACCATCACTGGGTTGTCGTTGGCTGAGTGTGAAGCCGACGACCGTGATCCACGAGACCTCGGCGCGCGGTCGAAACTTGCCGTCAACGAGTTGGAAATTCAGCTCTTGCGGACGGGGACACCCAACCCGGCGACGCTCGCCGATTCGCAATCGACGCTGCGCATCATTGCGAAGGATTCGGATGCAAAGAAGGTCGGACGGCCACTGACGAGCGGCATCATTGAAAGTGCCTTGTCGTCCTATCCCGGCATGTTTGCTACTGCGCCGCCTGGAGAGGGAATTCCGTACGGCATCTATTGGCCAGCCACGATCGCAGCCGACAAAGTCCAGCAAACGGTCACTCTCGATGGCGAAGTCATCGGCACCTACTCGGGTGGTGGCTCCTCCCCTTCGCAAGGTGGAACATCGGGTGGCGATAGTGGACGGAAAGTTCCACCTTCGGCAGCGCCGGGCGTTCGGGGTGGTTTCGAAGAACTACCGGGTGTCCGAAAAACGCTCGCAACTCTGGTTGACGCACGGTCGGGCGACAAAGGCGGGTCGGCGAATGTTGGGCTCTGGGTGCGCAGTCCGATCGAAGACGACGCAGTTGCTTTGGCTCAGGGTGAAGAAGGAGCAGAGATTGCTGGCAGCGGCGATATCGACATCGAGGCAGTGTGGCAAGCGGACGAGCCGCTAGTAGCGAGCCCGGAAGCCGAAGAAGACACCGCCGGCCGGTACACATGGTTTGAGCGATGGCTGACTGCCGATCGGTTTCACGAATTGCTCCCCGAAGCCGACGGGCTTGATGTTGAGGTCTACCGATTGCCAAACTTGCGCGCCGTCAATGTCGTAGTCAAAGGCTTGCTTGGCCGCGGTGTAGCCGAATCAAACCGCCTTGACCCGCAAGCGAAGGGACTCGGCGAGCAAATCCGAGCGCGTGTGGTGGACATGCCCGGTGACTTGATCGACGGGTCTCGATCATGACTGCCGTTGCATCGCTTAACGAGCGAGACCCGCTAACTGATCGCGGACGACGGACACGCGAGTCGCTCCTGATTGCGGCCCGCAAAGTATTCGAGGAGCGCGGCTACTCGGACACCCGGATGAGCGACATCGCCGATTCAGCCGGTGTCGCTCACGGCACGGTGTACACGTACTTCGAAGATAAAGACGCGATCTTTCAAGCCGTACTCGATGAGTTTGTCGCAGAGATTGGTGATGCGTGGCGCGTCGGTGTTGAGGATGCCGATCCGATTACGCGCATCTCGGAAGCAAATCGCAGATTCCTTGACGGCTTCATTTCGCACGCACGAATGTTTGAAGTCATTGACCAAGCCGGTACCAGCACACCGTCATATCGCGAAGAGCTACTAGAAGTTCGGCAAGGCTATGTCGAACGCGCTGTCGCCGGCATCCGTCGACTTCAACGTGAAGGCCTGGTCGACAGGAAACTAGATCCGTACTTGGCCGGCTCGGCCTTGTGCGCGATGGTCGAAGGATTTGGACGGCAATGGATTGCACGTAGCGAAACTCACGACCTCAATACCGTCACCACCACATTGACTCGGCTCTGGGCACAAGCCCTCGGCCTCCAAGCCAGAGTTGGAAACTAGGAGGACCACATGCGATTCACTGAAGAGCACGAACAGTTCCGCAAGGTCATGCGGTCGTTTATCGAGACTGAGATCAATCCGAACGTCGATGAGTGGGAAGAGGCGAAGATCTTTCCTGCGCACGAACTGTTTCCCAAGCTCGGAGCGATCGGGGCGTTTGGTCTGGAATATGACCCGGAGTACGGCGGTCAGGGTGCGGATCACACCTACACGCTCATTCTTGGCGAGGAACTCGGCCGGTGTGATTGCGCTGGCGTTCCCATGGCGATTGCCGTGCAGGCCGCGATGGCAACTCCTGCACTCGCCCGTTACGGCTCCCCCGAGCTCAAGAAGAAGTACCTCGAACCGGCCTTGAAGGGCGAGATGGTGACTTCAGTTGCCGTCAGCGAACCCGATGCCGGATCAGATGTTGCCGCAATTCGAACGCGTGCTGTGCGTGATGGCGATGACTGGGTAATCAACGGTCGCAAAATGTGGATCACCTCCGGAACGCAATCCGACTGGCTATGCCTGTTGGTCCGCACGTCCGACGAAGGCGGATGTGCCGGAATGTCGATGGTGATTGTGCCGACGGATACGCCCGGATTTTCGGTCGGTCGCGCGATTGCCAAGATGGGTAACCACTCGTCGGACACGGCCGAGTTGATCTTTGATGATGTGCGCGTTCCGGTGTCAAATACCGTTGGCGAAATCGGCCGCGGATTTCAGCAGCAGATGGCTCAGTTCCAAGACGAGCGACTCATCGCGGTGTACATGGTCGTCGGTTCGATGACGAGGGCGATCGATCGCACCAAGGAGTACCTACAACAACGCGACGCTTTCGGTAAGCCGCTGCTGGCCAACCAATACATTCAATTCAAGCTGGCCGAACTGATTGCCGAGATCGACTTGCTTCGCGAATATGCGCGCACGGCAGCAGAGCGGTATGCGGCAGGTGAGGATGTATCGCGGATGGCCACTATTGCGAAGCTCAAAGCCGGACGTTTGCAGCGCGATGTGGCGGACACCTGCGTTCAGTTCCATGGCGGAATGGGGTACGCCGAAGAGAACTGGCCTGCGCGATACTTCCGCGATTCACGCCTGACATCTATCGGTGGTGGCGCCGACGAGGTCATGCTTCGCGTACTAGCGCTCATGGAAGGTATGGGAAAAAAGTGACCGACCAAGCAGCAACAGAAGACGGCGTGAATCCACCCGTTGTGTACGAAGTGGAGAACGGTATTGCAACTCTGACATTGAATCGGCCGGATGAGCGCAACGTAATGAACGTCGAAACAATGCAGGCCTTGCATCGTGGCCTACTTCAGGCAAGGTCGGACGACAATGTGCGGGTGGTGGTGATCACCGGAAGCGGTAATACCTTCTGTGCCGGTGCCGATCTCAAGGGTGCGAGCACGTCATCGGCCGATGGGGAACAGTGGTCTGGACCGAAAGCCATCGTCCACGTTCTTGAAGCGATTCTCGAATGCCCCAAGCCCACGGTTGCGCGAGTGCAAGGGCATGTTGCCGGCGGCGGCAATGGGCTGATCGCGGCATGCGATTTGTCAGTAGCGGTCGATACTGCCCGGTTTGCGTTTTCCGAAGTTCGCCTAGGTCTTGCACCGGCGGTTATTTCGGTGGTCTGCCTGGCAAGAATGAATGTCGCCGATGGTTATGAGCTATTTCTGACGGGCGAACGAGTATCGGCTCAGCGCATGAAAGAAGCCGGGATGCTCAACTACGTTGTTGCCGCAGATGGACTTGACGGTGCAGTGACTGGTCTGACTGACCAGTTGCGCCTCGGTGGCCCGCAAGCACTCGCTGCAACGAGGGAATTGCTTCGAAACGTTCGCACTTTGTCACGCAGTGACGCATTTGAGTGGACCAGTGACATGTCGACAAGGCTGTTCGGATCGGCCGAGGCGGCCGCCGGAATGAATGCCTTCTTGAACAAACAATCACCGCCGTGGGTTGCCAGCTCGTAAGCAAGCAGTAGCCCTCAAGGGGTGTTCATCGCGCGCAATCGGCGGGAATTCGGGCACGCTTGCGAGCATGTCTGTGCCTGCGTCACGTCCTGGCGGGGTATTTACCCTCGGCATCGACTGCGGTGGCTCGGGAATCAAAGGTTCGGTTTTAGATGACGAAGGCGAAATGGTCGCCGAGCGCGTGCGCATTCCCACGCCTTACCCGCTGCCTCCTGAACGATTCGTTTCGGTAATTCAACGTCTGGCGGCGAAGATGCCGCATTACGACCGCGTGACAATCGGAATGCCTGGAATGATTCGCAACGGGCGAGTTGTCGTGACTCCTCACTATCCGACGAAGAACGGTCCGTATACCGAAAAGGATCCGGGACTTGTCGAAGCGTGGCGTGACTGGGATGCACAGTCCGTGTTGGGTGCTGCGCTTGGTCGTCCGATTCGAGTGCTGAACGACGCCGAAGTTCAAGGGGCGGCGGTCATCCAGCGCGAGGGACTTGAAGTGATGTTCACTCTGGGCACCGGTCTTGGTTGTGCCGTGTACAACGATGGCGCACTGGCACCGCACCTCGAAATCTCACATGCGCCCGTTCGCAAGAACGCGACTTACGACACCTGGATCGGTATCAACCAACTCAAAGAGTTGGGCGCGCGCAAGTGGAGCCAGCGGATGCTGAAAGTGATCGAAGGTCTGCGACCAGTCTTCTGCTGGGACCATTGCTACATCGGCGGCGGAAATGCGCGCCGACTCAATGTGTACCTCGGCGAAGACGTGACGATTGTGCCCAACGTCGCGGGAATCATTGGTGGCGTGCGTGCGTGGGATCTCGAAATCGGCGAGTAGGTCGGTGCCGTTATTGGATCGCGATCCATCCGGTGCGGGATAAAACCTCGGCAAGTTGATCGAGTTTCGCATCAAGATCAGCTTCGGTGCGAACGTCAAACGTCAGGTCGAAGTCAGCCTTTGTCGTATTACCCGCTACTGAAGTTGCAACTAGCCAACACGAGTGCCACCACAGGTGGAGTTGCACTGATGCTGAACTGTCGATGCGCGACAGTTGAACCGCGCCATTGAGATCGGCCAAGAGAGTTGCGGCAGTCCCTGATGGTGGCTGCGCGGTGAGGTAAGACAGCTGCCCACGCAACCAGTTGACTCCGTCTGGAACAAACCACGGAGTAACGATCGAATCGTCAGCTGTCCCATCGCACCACGAATCCAGAAAGTCGCTCAGTGACGAGCTGACGACTGCAGCTTGGGCCGTTTCAAGATTTTGGACAACGGTTCCATCGTCAGCGACGCCATAGGTATCGCCTTGTAATGATGTTGCGAGGACCAATCCAGCGTCACTGATTTCGGTTTCGTGTGGCGGCAGCATTCGAATTGCGTTGCACAAAATGCCCGGCCCGTACTCCGACATGAACTCCAAGTATTCGATTGGCACCGAGCCATCGATCGGAACGGCAACGCTAACGGGATGACCCAGAACAATCACAGCTATCGCGCCGCTTACTTGGACGCAGCGAGCTGCGCTACCAGTTGCTCGGCTGCTGGAGTGCCAACCGCCATCAGTTGATCGAGATCGACTCGCTGTCCGCCTACCCATGTCCCGAGTACCTGCACCTCGTCAGTGAGGTGCTCGATGTCGGCCTCGTATGGGTCCTTGCTGAGTTCGACGAAGTCCGCGAGCTTGCCCGGTTCAATAGAGCCAATGTCGTTTTCGCGGAACAGTTGCCAGGCGGGGTTGATCGTTATTGCACGTAGCGCAACATCAAGTGAGATTGCCTCGCCTTCACCGTGAACTGCGCCGTCATGTGCGCGCCGGGTCACGGCAACTTGCACGTTGCCTAGCGGATTGGGTGGTGTAGCGAAACCATCGTTGTGAAGCGAGATACGCAAGCCTGAATCGACTGCACTACCGAGCTTTTGCCAGTTGGCACCAATCTCGTGTTCGAACATGGTCCCGTCGAGCAACTCACCCCACCAATAAAGAGATGCCGGAAACAATGAAGCAGTCAGACCAAGCGACGCGATGCGTTGCATCTGTTTGCGGGTGGTGGTGTGCAGATGTTCAAGTCGCCACCGGTGATCGGTTCCCGCTAAACCATGACGGTCAAGGGCAGCCTCAAATGCATCGAGCACGATGTCGGTTGCGACATCGCCGTTGCAGTGAATGGCCATTTGCCATCCCTGTGGTGCATAGGTGTCGAGCACAGTGTCGAGCTGCTCGCGGGAATAGTTCATGTTGTCCATCGGATTGGTGTGCCGCTTGACGATGCCTGCTCGCTCAGTCTGTTCGTTGTGCAAGTAATCGAACGAAATGGCGATATTGCCCATCCACGGCGAACCATCAGCCCACAACTTGATGCCGGGCTTGTACAACATGTCCTTTGGTGCAGTGGATTCGAACGTCGCGCCCGCGGTGCTCTCGACTGACTGGTGGTACAGCGCAATGCGAATAGGACAGCCCGGCAAGCTGGCAGCGAATACGTAGGGCGGCCTGTACTCGTCCGCATACGCCATTTCACTAGCTGTCGTGATTCCACGACGCGACAGTTTCGAGTACTCCTGCAGTGTTTGCACGAGCGGATTGCTTGGCGTGGCAGCCATTACCGGCGCAGTCATCACTGACACGGCTGCCACTTCAATTGCCTGCCCATTCGGTTCGCCATCGGGGTCATGGCCGTAGTTGGCACCGACTGGGTCCGGGGTGTCGCGAGTAATTCCCGCTGCATTGACAGTTGCCGTAGTGCAGTAAGCGGCGTGCCCAGAGTTATTGATCACCGCTACCAGGCG
>JAHEXM010000065.1 GCA_023252115.1 Micrococcales bacterium
CGCCAATGACACGATCCGAGCGTTAATCGGCACCGGCGTTCATCGCGAAGGCACGATTCATATTGACGATGCGGCGACCTGGGTGTCGGCAAACGCCTATCAAGTGGACAACGAAATGCCAGGTGATGGTGTGGATGCTGTCGTGTGGGCGGAGGTAGTCCAGCGGGCCTATTCCGAAACACTTGTTTCTTGGATCTTCCTTGCGTTCATGATCATGGCGACATTGATTGCCGGAATCGGAATTATCATCGATTCGCAGATCCTGCTGATTGGATCGATGGTCTTGGGTCCTGAGTTCGGCGCGATTGCCGCGATTGGCATTGCATTGGTATCCAAGCGACCCCGGTTGATCGGTCGGGCTTTTCGAACATTGATCGTCGGGTTTGTCGTGGGCATCTCCTTCACCACGGCAATCTCATTGATGGGCAGGTGGCTTAACTGGGTCACCGTGGAGGACTTCACCCGACCGCGTCCCGACACCGCATTCATCTACACACCCGATCGTTGGTCCCTCGTTGTGGCATTGATAGCCGGGGTCGCCGGGGTGCTGTCGATGACATCAAATCGGGCGGGCGCGCTTGCAGGTGTATTCATTTCGGTTACCACGATTCCGGCGGCCGGCAACATCGCATTGGGCTTGGCCTTCCAGCAATGGCACGAAGTGTGGGGCAGCACCGTTCAGTTGATCGTCAACATCATGGGAATGGGTTTGGCCGGGTGGCTGGCTTTACTGACGCAACAGAAACTGTGGTCAAAGGTGCATCCGCTGCAGCGTCTTGGCCATCCGCAGTCGCTGACTCCCCCGCCGCCGGACTAGGTAGCGGGGGCCGGAGTCGCTGGCACAGGCTGCGACTGCGCCTTTGCTGCGATGTACTCGATTCTGTTGATTACCCAGTCCAAGTGGATTAGCCAATCCTGTGCCCACACCAACGTCAAGGCGGATGCACCGATCTCGCTGGTTGGTTCGCTTTCCAACAGGTGCATGCAGTTGTTAACCGACTCGCGTAACCGAGTAAGTGGGTTGTTGGGGTCGTCGCTTGAACCAGGCGGAAGATCCATCGGAACTTCCACGAGCGGTTGATCCATCTTCGTAATTGTTTCGGCGATGGCAAGACTTCGATTTCTGATGTCATGCGCGGTCAAGATCAAGAGGTCGTTTGCGCCCGGGCAGCCCACCGGCTTTCGATTCATATCAACAAAACCGACGATGAGTTTGCCGGCGGCGACGACCTGCCCTGTTCCGTTGGCAACCAATGCCCAGGTATTGCCACTCATGTCGCCAGGCACACTTTGCGCCAATGACAAGTCAAATGTCTCGTCTGCGCGAGCGATTGCCCGAGTGGCTATTGCCTCTTGCTCTCGGGTCGTGTCCTCCAGCACCCTGCCTTCAGCCAGAGTTTCGTAAGCGGCAACTCAGTAGTTAGTCGACGCGTTGACGGCCTCCAGCAGCGATTTGCGAACCGCCGTCGCAACCCCGCGCGGCCACAGCAAAGTGCTCACTATCAGGCTGACGGCCACACCAAGTACGACGTCAATAACTCGAACCTCGCCGGTTTTGATTGCTGGGTCATTAAGGATCGAGAAGAAGTCGATCACAAAGATGGTGAAGCAAGCCTGGCCGACAGCCAGTGAGACTGCTCCAGGCGTGTAGGCCGCAAGGAAGACGAAGATGGGCAGCGCGATCCACAAAACCGCGGTGTGACCACTGACGAGTTGCGTGGCAACTACAGCAAATATGAACCCGGCAAAAGTCCCGATCACTATTTGGACTGCCGTGCGGCGGGTTCCAAGGGAGTCAATGCGCAAAGCGACGAGTGCACCCAAGACGATCCAGAAGCCGTGGGTCAGTCCCGTCAGGTAAACAATCGCGACGGCGATACCGAAAGCCAAGCCAGCCCGCAGGCTGTTGCGAAACCATGGTGACGAAAGCGTGAACTGCGATTTCAACATGCGCGCTGGTTTGGTGTCGAGTGTCGGGGTGTCAATCTCGTGGCCGCCGAGTGTTGGATCGCTGCCAATCTGAAGGCTCGCGCCCATGGCTCCTCGAGTGTCGCGCCCAATGAACTGCGAGATGAGCGCAACGATTCTGAGTCGGAAACCGGAGTCCAGCGTCGGAGCAATTTCGGCGGCGTTGCCGCGGGCAAGCTGTTCTTCCACCCAATGTTCCATCACCGCACGTTGGTCCTCGCGCACTTGATTGAGAGCCGCGGCATCTGGGGGCGGCCCGCTGCGACCTAGTGCAGCGCTGCATTCGTCGAGGATCTTCGCAGTCGCCTCAGCTAGATCTCCATCGTGGACCATCGCATCTGGATGCACTGGCATTCGCCATTTTATGGCCAACGTGAGCCGATTAAGTTCGTCGACGACCTGCAGCAATGACCGGTCACGCGTAGTAACACTGCCCGGACGCAAGAGCTTGCCGTCGTAGGACTCATGCACCTCGCGCAGAGCGGACACGAGCTCGCGCATACGTGCGTCTGAGTCAAGTGCGCCGCTCGACGAATCAGGTTGATCGTGGTTCCAGATCGAGCGCACAGTCATCGCGCTCGCTGCACATGCGGCTGCCACGCGCGAGCGCAATGCACTTCGCAAATGTGACGGCCATAGGACGAGTGCACCGAGCGTCGCCAAGATCACTGACAATGTCCAACCAATGAGCTTGTCGCCGAACTGAGCAAAGCCTGGCCCGGACGTCACTGCGATAACAAACGGCAGCAGCACGGCGGTCCCGGCAGCTGCGACATAGCCCCGAAGGACTCCGGCGTATGTCACTGCGAATCCATAAATGAAGGTGACGATGATCGCTGAGTAGCGATTCTGAGCAGCGAGTGTCCCGAGTGCGATCCCGAAAAGCCCGCAACTGCCGGTAATCAAATAGGCAAGAGCGCGGTTGCGGGTCGGTCCACCAAAATCCGCGAACACCAGGAGGGAAAAGACACCGAAGGCTGCGTACAGGGCGCCCGCGCCAAGATGTAGGACATTCAGAGCGATGGCGAAACTTATCGGCAAAACGATGGCCGCTCGCAAACCCTTGCGGAAGAAGAGGTGCTGGGGGTCGTGCATTTTCACCTCCGCCCTTACGGTTTCGAACGCCCATCCCGAAGGGTCAGTCTGCCGGGTTTCCGGACGCGAACGCAGATTTGCGACGCTAGAGTGAGAATTCGGCTGGCGCGCCATGCAAATCGGCCGGCATCCCCGACCTCTGGAGCTTCGAGTGACCGTCATTGCAGGCGCACGAATCCAATCGACGCAGGGCCTGCTTGAGAGCGGCTGGATGAATATCGAGGACGGCGTAATTGTCAGTGGCGGCCTTGGAGAGTGCCCGTTACCGGTTGATGACGAGCTTGCCGGATACACAATCGTTCCCGGTTTTGTTGATCAACATTGTCATGGGGGTGGCGGTTACTCGTTCATCACGACGGATGCCGCCGAGGCATATCGAGCAGCTGAAGCCCATTTGTTTCACGGCACCACCTCGCTCATGGCAAGCCTGGTAACCGGAAGCGCAGAAGACCTGGCGGATCAGATTCGGACGCTGTCGCCGCTGGTGGACCAAGGTGTAATCGTAGGAATCCACCTGGAGGGTCCGTGGATCAGTCGGTTGCATTGCGGGGCACATGACAAGGCATTGCTTCGTGCGCCCGATCGATCCGAAGTCGGCGAGTTGTTAGCACTCGGAGGTGGTCGCATCAAGATGGTGACCATTGCGCCAGAACTTCGCGGTGGTATGGAAGCGATTGAACAGATAGTCAATGCGGGTGCAATTGCCGCTGTTGGACATACGGACGCCGACTACGAAATGACTTGCCTGGCGGTCGAGGCTGGCGCTCGCGTCGCAACTCACCTGACAAACGCGATGCGCCCACTACACCACCGCGACCCTGGCGCGATCGGTGCGCTTATGGAAGACAAACGCGTGACGGTCGAACTGATCGGCGACGGTACTCATGTCCACCCCGCGGTGCTGCGCCTGGTCGCGGCCGAAGCAGGTTTCAACCGCATTTCGATGGTTACCGATGCGATGTCAGCAGCAGCTGGCAAGGATGGGCACTACATGTTGGGCAATCTGGATGTCGACGTAGTCGGTGGCGTTGCTCGACTCACCGACGGTGGTTCCATCGCGGGCAGCACACTCACGATGGACAAAGCAATGCGCTACATGGTCTTCAGTGGACACGTCGCTTTGTGGAACGTGGTGAAAATGCTGTCGAACACACCTGCTCGCACTTTGGGTCTGGCGGACCGTGGCGGCCTTGCGATTGGCAAACGGGCAGACCTGGTGGTTCTCGACAACGCATTGCAAGTCGCGCGCGTAATGCGTCAAGGAAACTGGATCGAACTTCCCGGTTAACGATGCATCAGTGACAACGGCTACAGCTTCTCGACTGCTTTCTTAGCTTTCTGTTTTGCTGCCCGAACCTTCTTCAGTTCAACGGCAGGCTTCTGCTTTGCTGCCGCTCGTTTCGCTGCGGCTGCTTTCGGATTTCGGCGTTGCTTCGGATGAATGTCTGGGTCCTCAACCAATAGCGCCGCGCCCAATGCTCCACCCAGATCACCTAGAGCAGCGAGAAGGACTGCTGGTCGCTCTTCGCGGGCAAGCAAGTGAGGAAGCATCGCTTCTTCGATGCGGTCAACAAATCGTTGGCCCAGGCGACATCCAAGGCCGCCTCCGATAATCACGGCTTCGACATCCAACAGGTTGACTGCGCTCGCGGCTCCGGCTGCAACTGCCCAAATTGCGCGCTCGAGCAGGGCGATCGCCATGTTGTCGTCTTTCTTAACTGCTTTGGCCCATACTCCACTTGCCAGTCGGGGCTTGCCCTTTTGGTCCATGTACTTGAAGAGGTTGGTGTGCTGGCCTTGCATCGTCAGGCGACGCGCTTGGATCTCCATAGCTGCTCGACCGGCATAGGCCTCCATGCAGCCGCTGCGACCGCAAGTACACGGAGCACCGTCGTCCTGAATGACCATGTGGCCGACTTCGCCTGCGTAGCCACGCCCGAGCCACAATTGATCGTGCATGATGATGCCGCCGCCCACGCCGGTTCCACAAAAGATGCCGATCAGCGAACTGTATGGACGTCCGGCACCCAGTCTGTGCTCGGCAACGACCCCAACTTGGACGTCGTTCCCCACTTGGACAGGTACACCCAGTCGAGTAGTGAGCTCTGGACCGAGTGGATAGGTAAACATCCAGTTGGGAAGGTTTCCCGCCTGACTCACCGTTCCAGCAGCTTTGTCGATCTGACCAGGTGCGCCCACTCCGAGTGCAGCAATGTCGTCGGGACTAACTCCAGCGTCTGCACAGGAAACCCGAACCGATTCGGCGATTTCGTCCGCGACGTCCGGCGGGCCACCCTTCGTCGGAGTTGGCCGTCGGTCGGTACCAAGAACTTCGTTCTCGTCATCGACGATGACCGTCTGGATCTTCGTGCCACCTAGGTCGGCACCAGCTCGCAACATCCGGACTTACTCCTACTTATCGGGGGCTGAGTCGTTGGCCTCGTTGGCGGCCTTGGTTGCAGCGCGAGCATCTGAACGGTCAGAGTTCGACTGTGCGATGGCTGCATCCGTTGGCCACTTGCCGCCGTTTTCCCAGTAGTGGCGAATCTCGTCGAGCGGACGTCCCTTGGTTTCTGGGGCGAACTTCATCACGAAGAGGAAGGCCAGAACACACAGGCCGGCGAAGAGGAAAAACGTTCCCGTCCCCTTGATTGTCGAAAGCAGCGTCAGGGTGAACTTGGCGACCAAGTAGTTGGCAACCAAGTCGGCCGTCAACAGAACACTGGTGCCGTAGGCGCGCAGGCGACCTGGGAAGGCCTCGCTTGCGTAAACCCAAACAAGTGAACCGAATCCGAACACGAAACCGATGTTCACGATTGCCAGGCCGGCAAAACCGACAATCTGTTGCACAGTGCCGAAAGTGCCACCGTCGCCAACGGTTGCATAGTTCACAGCGGTTATAACCAAACCGGCAGTCATGACTCCGATACCAGTCAACAGAATCGGTCGGCGTCCCCATCGGTCAATGTATTTCATCGACACCAGGACGGAAGCAAGAGCGAAGACTTGGATCGCGGCGCTGGCCAAAATTGGTCCGCGATCACCACTGAATCCAATGGACTTGAACAGCTGTGGGCCGTAAGTCACGGTCGAGTTGATGCCGGTGATTTGAATTGCGAAACCAAACACCAACACGAACATGGTTGCCCGAAGGTAAGGCTTCTTCAGCATCTCCTTAATGCTGCCGCCGGTTTCTTCGGCGAGCGTTTCCTCCATGTCTTGCAACTGTGCGTCGGTGTTCACCTCGGGATCGGTCGCAGCAAGTGTGGTGGCGGCTTCCTGTCGCCGGCCCTTCATCAACAACCAGTTAGCAGTTTCCGGGACTTTGAGAAGCATTGGAAGCAAGAGCAATGCAGGAATGGCGGCCAGACCAAGCATGATCCGCCAGTTGTAGGCGGGGTTAGCTGAAACGAGGAGAGCACATATCAAGTTGCCGATGAGGATTCCGATAACACCCATTACTTGGTACAACACCAACATGCGACCACGGACGCGTGCAGGTACTGATTCCGCGATGAATAGTGGCACCGCGATAAGTGAGAGTCCGATCGTGAGGCCCAGGAAGAAGCGTGACACTTCGAGCGTTGTCTTGTTGACCGACAACGCGGAGGTAATACAGAAGATCACGTAGCCAGTTGCGATGAGAAGAATGGTTTTCTTACGACCGATCCGGTTACATACCCAGCCGCCGATGATCGCACCAAGGATTTCACCGATCAGAATCGCGGACGCGATGGTTTCGACATCGGCCGTGGTCAGATGCAGGTCCGGTTGGAAAAAGAGGGCGGCTCCACCGATATTGCCGTTGTCGTATCCATAGATAAGACCAAGGGTGGCGCCAGCGATGGCGACCAAAATGGCTGAGCGGGGGAGCTTCTGCTTGACTTCCGCGGCCGCTGTCGTCGCGCTCATTCTCTGACCTCCATAGACGCTGCCGAACGGGTGAGATCGGCGGTGTGATCTTCCCGCCGCGAACTATTCGGTGTCCTGCTGAAAGTTGGACGAATGAGCCGGGAGGGTGCAGATTTAGGAACTTGTGTTGAACTTGATCGATATCAAAGTGACGTCATCGCGCCGCCAGTCAATGGCGCGATTGCGCGCGGCGGCCAAAACGGCGGGAACGATCTCACTTGGAACTGCCGCCACAGGTTCGCCCGTTTGGTGCAATAAGCGGCGTAGCCCGGAGTCCTCGAGTTGATCTCCAGCTTCATTTCGGCTTTCGGTGAGGCCATCGGTCCACATCAACAACATGTCGCCCGAGCCCATTGATCGACTGCGTGAGACCCATTCACCACCGATGGCTGACAGGAGGGGTCCCGTCGGCTCAAGATCGACTTCCGCGCCCTCCTCGGTTATCAATAGCGGGCTCAGATGGCCGGCGTTGCACCACGTGACCTCACCGCTTGCCCGATCAATGGAGACCCCGACACAAGTCGCGAAACGACTGTAGGTTTCGGCAAACAGTTCGGCGCCGCGCGCCATCGCTTCCTCGAGGCTTGCACCGGTCGCAAGCACTGTGCTGATCGCCGTCTTAAGTCGGAGACCCGCAATACCAGCTTCTGGCCCGTGCCCAGAAATATCGGTAACGACCACAGCGATTCGACCGTCGGGCAATTCGTACGAATCCCACCAGTCACCAGCGAGCACTCCCTCGGCAGGTTGAAGGTCGCCGAAGATCTCGATGCCGTCTGCACTCGCCACTGATTCACGCGTGAGCTCTTCGCGAATTGCCGCTACGACAGGTGCATCCTGCGCCAGTCCCTCGCGAGCCATTCGTGCTTCGTCAATTTC
>JAHEXM010000066.1 GCA_023252115.1 Micrococcales bacterium
AAGCGAGCGCGGATTCGCCGTCGGTGCAGTTCATGGTGACCTCGGACAAGGCGCACGGGAGCAATCGTTGCGCGCATTCCGCAACGGCAAGGTAGATGTTTTAGTTGCTACTGATGTCGCCGCGCGAGGAATTGACGTAGATGGCGTCACGCACGTCATCAACTACGCATGCCCCGAAGACGAGAAGACGTACCTTCACCGCATCGGTCGAACAGGGCGAGCTGGAGCTTCCGGAGTTGCCATCACTCTGGTGGACTGGGACGACGTGCCGCGCTGGCTGCTGATCAATAAAGCACTCGGTCTGCCATTCGTCGATCCGCCCGAAACGTATTCGTCCTCTCCTCACGTTTACACCGGGCTTGGGATTCCGCCTGGAACTAAAGGCCGTTTGCCATCAGCGTCTCGCACGCGTGAAGGTCTGTCTGCCGAGAAGATGGAAGACCTTGGCGAAACAGGCAAGTCAGCGGGAGCACGTGGACGCAGCAACGACTCACGCGATGGCAAGACACGTGGCGGGCGAAACGACAAGCCCCGAAACGACAAGCCCCGAAACGACAAAGGACGCAGCGGCAATTCAGGTAACCGAAACCGCAGCAAGTCTGGTGACGCCGCCGATAAGAGTGGTGGCAGCACGTCGTCTCGCAGCAGTTCGCCAAAGAAACGCCAACGCACGCGGGGTGGAAAACCGGCTACACCGCCGGCTGCTAGTTCCTGAAATCCCTTGCGGCACAAGGGATTTGATTCAACACTCAAACATTAATGTCCGATTATGTCCCGTTTTTAGAGTGACCCATCCAATGATGTGACCTTCGTCCTGTTGGTTGAACGGATATTCACGCAGTCTCGACCAATGAAATCAGTAAATCCTTCTTCTACTTCTGCGCGCCCAAAGCCGAAACACAGTCGAGGACTTGCACTTGCGGCTGCTGTACCAATGCTGGGCGCTACTGCTGTACTTGCACCGATGGTGGCCGGAGTGCCTGCGGCACAGGCGGTTCCGCGACCTGCGGCCAAGCCAGTGACATTTGTGCCAGCAAACAAACCCGGTCGTCACGTGACCACCCGCAACTGGTTGGCCGGTCATGGTGTCTCAGTCATTCGCGGACGGCAATGTGTTGAACTTGCGACTCGCTTGTATGCAAGGAACCACTGGGGATCGCTTAACAACATTTATGGATTGCGATCAGGTCGTTTGTACGAACACAAAGTGACGTTTCATCGCAATGGTTCCGGTTACCTACCGGTACCTGGCGATGTCGTCGTAGAGCTTGGTGGCTCGTACCAACACGTTGCTGTAGTCAACCGGGTGAGTAAACACGCGATCTTCACCTTTGAACAAAACGCAAATCCAAGCGGACGCCACACGTACGGCTGGAACGGCAAAAAGGCTTGGGGTGCATACGGCCCGCGTCACGTTGGCGGCTTCATTCACAGTTCCAAGAACCACTTCATCTAGGAACTGGAGTTCGCCGTCAGGCTGCGCAAGGTAAGTGAGCGCGGGATGCCTGCTACTTCAATATCGCTGATGATCGGTGTGCTGCTGCTTCCGTGTTCCACGGCTTGACCATGGACGGTGTGCAGAACACTGTCACCGGTCACCACTGCGGTGACTGGTGATTCGATGCGACCCTTGCTGTGGTTAGTGAAGACCACGCTCAAGTTGTAGCGAGTCCCTGTTGTGTTCTGTTCCGCTGTGTAGTTGAGCACCGCGGTCAATTGAAGCTCGTGATTGGTCAAGGCGAATGCTCGACTGGGCAACGATGAAGTCGCCGCAACTGTTGGTGGTGATCCGCCTGACGGCAGCAACTGCGGAGTAACCGCAGAGATCCCGAGCAGCCCGACAAGGACTACTCCCGCGGTGACAAAACTGCCCCGAATGTGCACTCGATCAAGGCTACAAACGTTGGGCAGTGGAGCGAAAAACAACTAACCCGATCGGGCTTTGAACAACGAAGTTTGGGACGACCCTAGGCCTTCATGGATACGGTGACCCAGGAGCGCTGTTCGCAGGCCGGGCATTTGAGATACGCACGATGCCCAACACCGGGAAGCGGCATATGAAATCCAGTCATCGTCATCTTTGCTAGACGCACGTATGAAATAACCGAGCGCCGATTGCAGCGCGAGCACTCCAGGGCGACTGACCCGATTGCCGGAGGCTGTTGCGCGTTGCTAAACAGAGCCCGTTTGCCTTGCTGGTCGTCTTCGCGTGACGCAGCCGCCGATACCGGCGCATCGGTCGCTTTCGGCGGCGGTTTAATTCGGTCAAAGGACGGTCCGGCCTGACGTGGAACGCCAACCGGAGTCTTCTTGGGGGTCTTCGCAGACTTCTTGCGTGGCTGTGCCTTGCGACGTTCAGTCTTGCCCGAGTCAGTCATTAGTCGTCGTCTTTGATGATTCGTCGTGCAACTTCCCGATAGGCAGCCGCTCCGCGTGAGGTTCCTGCGGTAGCTAAAACAGAGCGGCCGGCCGCGGGCGCTTCGGCAAAACGAATCGACTTTGCAATCGGCGGCTCAAGGACGCTGAGCTGATAACGCTGCTGAACATCAGAGAGCACCGCCTTTGCCATGTTGGTGCGGGCATCAAACATCGTGGGCAAGACTCCACGAATCGTCAGGTCCTTGTTACACAGACGCTGGACGTCGGCGACAGTGTCCAGCAACTGTCGGACGCCACGGTGCGACAGCGTCTCGCACTGCAGGGGAATGATGACCTCATCAGCCGCGGTCAAAGCATTGATGGTCAGGACCCCTAGCGAAGGCGAGCAATCGAGCACAATCAGGTCGTAGTCGCCAGCGACGTCTTCTAGGGCGGAGCGAAGGGCGTACTCACGCCCAGTCTTGGTAAGAAGGTGAGCTTCGGTTCCAGCGAGGTCAATGGTGGCTGGCAATAGGTCCGGGCCATCATCAGTGGGCACCAGGGCCAGTCGAGCGGCAACTCGGCCAAGCAACACGTCATGAACCGAAAACTCGAGAGCCTCGGGATCGAGGCCTAGCGAGAACGTCAGGCAAGCCTGGGGGTCAAGGTCAACGAGCAGGACCTTTCGGCCCATTTCGGCCCATGCGGCACCCAGGGATGCAACGGTCGTGGTCTTTGCCACGCCGCCTTTTTGGTTGGCTACGGCAATTGTCCTGGTCACAGATACGCACTCGTCAGGTCGTTGGTCGGGTTCGAGGCCTATTCTGCCGCGAGTGAGCACGCCTCCTTTCGTCGCCCTCCCACCTGGGGTTCTGGCGACGACTCTGCCCGGAGCTTTCGGGCCGCTCGCAGGCCTGGTTGGCGCACCAAAAAATGAGTCACGCGGAACCGTGTTACTGGTTCCCGGGTTCACTGGCAGCAAAGAGGACTTCATCGCAGTGCTGCCGATTCTGCAAGCACTTGATTGGCACGCGGTGGCGATCGATATGCCGGGCCAATACGAATCCACCGGACCACACGATGCCGATGCATATTCGCTCGAAGTGCTGTCGAGTTCGATTCTGTCGGCTGCGCGCGAGTTGCGCGCACAGACCGGGAAGCGAGTACACATCCTCGGGCACTCATTCGGTGGCCTTGTCGTGCGCAACGCACTATTGGAAGACGACTCTGCCGATCCCTCAATCAAGTCGGTAACTTTCCTGTGCAGCGGCCCTGGTGCGCTTGCAGACGAATCGCAAGTCGGTCCACTACGCAGACTGATTTCGCTTCTGCCGGACGCATCACTGGAATACATCTGGGAACTGAAAGAACAAAGCGACCGTGCCAACGGTTGGGTTGAACCGAGCAAAGAGGTGTATGACTTTCTGTTCAAACGATTCACTGCAAACAACCCGCACGCTATGCGAGCGGCGGCACAGGTACTTGCCGACGAAACACAACGACTTGATGAAGTTGCCCGAACACTCGCTGGTCGGAAGATCCCGGCACTGGTCACCTATGGCGATTACGACGATGCATGGTCACCAGCAATCCAGTCAGAGATGGCAAGGATCATTGGCGCTTCGCAAGCCACCTTTCCGCAGACGGGCCATTCGCCAAACGCCGAACATCCGTTGTGGTGCGCCGGAGCGCTCGAGGCATTTTGGGCCGATGCAGAAGAAATCGACGCGAGGCCGGTTGATTCGGTACCGCCACCTTTTGGTGCACCAATTGGCGTTAGCCACGACATTTCTGGGTACAACGAAGGCATGGAACTTCGTGTGCCCGTAGGTGATTCCCTTGCTGAAGTCGGCAAGGCACGCAACACTTTGGGCCGCGCTGTTCAGGCGTGGGATCTGAGTCACGTGGCCGACGACCTTGAACTGGTTGCAAGCGAAATGGTGACGAATGCGATTCGATACGGGGCTTCGCCCATCGAGTTTCGCCTTATCGCTGGTGACGGCTTTTTGAGATTTGAGGTTCGCGACGGCGCGGCACACTTGCTGCCTGCACCCCGCGATGCAGCTGATGATGAAGCTGGCGGTCGTGGTTTAGCCTTGATTGAAGCGCTCTCGACCGAATGGGGCGTCGATATTCATAGCGACGCAAAGACCGTGTGGGCGACCATCTCGACAATCCATGAGTGACTAACTTGCGAATCCGGCTTAGTCAGCCAGCCCAGCCCACCGTTGCTTTGCCGGCGCGGCATCCCGCCCAACTTTGCACCATTGGCGAAAGTCGCACCAACCGCATTGGTTTCCTGGTCGCGGTGGCAACACCGCATCAACTTCAACGTCATCGTTGACGCCCGCGTCGGATTCGCCAGCACGCAACGCCACCGTGTCGAGTCCGGCTTTCCAGAGTTCATCCGCGTGGGCAGCATCGACGGTGACGTTTTCGGCACGCACGATTTGGCGCTGCAGTGATTCATCGGTGTGATCCCATGCCGCAACATACGCAGTCGGCAAATGGTGAAGCTCGACTCGTTTGCACTCTCGTCGCAATGTGCGCCGTGCCGCTACCGCGTAGAGAGCCAGCGCTTGCGATGTACGCGCATCATCGTCGGTGAGGGGAGTGCGCCCGGTCTTGTAATCAACAATCACGACTTCGTTTGCGTTATCAACGCCGTCGACCTTCGGGCGTTCATCAATTCGGTCCACTCGACCCGATAAAGCCATGGGACCAATCGGTGCAGCAACAGTTCGCTCAATTCCGATGGGTTGACGTTGCGGGTCGACGCTGGCGAGATAACGGCTGGTCATGGCAGCTGCTCGCCCCCTCCAGTCCAGCGATTGGGCGTCATCGCGAAAGCCTTCGTTGACCCACCCACGGATCACTAACGTCGTCCCCGCTTCGCCCGTGCGCTGAGCTGGCGGCAAATCCCACCACTGCTTGAGTGCCGCATGGACCACAGCACCGACGGTGTTGTGCCCCCACGCTCCAGTTCGCGGGCGGCGCTCTAGGTAGGTGAAGCGAAACTTGCGCGGACAGTCTGACCAGTTGGCCAATTTTGTGGGAGTGACCGCATACAGCCTTTTGGGCATGGCGTCGAGCGCAAGTTGCTCGTCGGATGCTGTCGAGGGCGCCATTTGCTCAGACTAGATGTCTGCTGCCAGCGGCAGTGGGTTCTCCCACACCATCGGAACGCCGTGCGGAGCCGCAACCCCGAGCCGTACTTCTTGCCCTGCATCGACTCCGGTGTGCGGCAATGGCGGCCACGACCGAACGACAACCCAGCCGCGATATGTCGAAGCCGGATTTGGATCGCGCGCCTCCAGTGCAACATGAACCAACGGTTGGGATTCATCAGCGTGCGCACCGAGCATTTCCAGATGGTTAGTGATGCGAGCTCGCTCAGCCACGCTGAGGTACATCCAGAACGCCGAATGCCAGACCATCAGGACGTTTCCGGGCTGCAACGCCAACGACTCCACATGGTCGGCTGCGCTCGACCGCGTGACGGTCGCTGGAACTGTGAGTGCAATATCGATAGCAGCTGACAGACGCCGGAATCGCTCAACCTGATCAGGCCAGATGAATGCCTTCAGGTAGAGCTGCGCTTGCCCGTCGGCAATATTGACTGGGTCCAAATCAACACCGACGCGCTCGACAACATCAATCGGTGAATCGGCAGTCGGCACAACCTCACCACTCCACCCATTGTGAAGCTGCACGGGTGAGTCCAGTGGTCCGACGCCGACTCCATCCTGCGTTGCGACCCGAAACTTGTCCGCCCGCAAATTCAATCCCGCCGAGCAACCGATTTCGTGTAACCGAATTGGCAGTGACCAAGCATTCGATGCCAGCGCCAGCACACCAATCAACGGAGCGGCTCGCCCCGGCTCATTGGTCTGCGGGATTTGGTCGAGCAGGACGCGCAATTCGGTCGGGTGGGCAGCGATCGCAGCCACAACTGCTGCCCGAAGTTGCGCCCAACCATCCTGGTCGCCCGGCTCGGGCATATCGCCACCTAGCGATGGAAAGAACCGCGCCAGCTCAGGTTCGGCTCCGTCAAGCGCGCGACGGTGTAGAGCGTGTTGTAGACGTAACGGCACCATGTCGCCGGTACGGGCATCCTGGAAATCCGACAACAGCCCAACGCTCGGCCCTTCGTCTGCAACATCTTGGCCAATCGCAGCACATACCTGAGCACACAGCGGCGATCCAACCTCGGCGGCTAACCGGGACTGTTGGTCAAACAGCGTGACCAACCCAGGTCGCGAATCAGTCGGTGGTGCTGCCATCTCTAGCTCGTTGGCGGCGGCGACGTTGGGGGAGGCGTAGTTCCCGATGGTTGCGCTGCTGCGTCCGCTGGAGGTGGCCACGTTCCAGCGATACCCAGAATCGTACGAGCTTGGGCAATCGTCTCGGCAGTGACATGCACGTCGTACCTTGCTGCTTGGATCTGACTACGCGACACGAAGTCCCGTTTGCCTCCGGTAATCGCATGACTTACCAGGCCAAAGATGATGCCGAAGCCTGCGCCATACAACAGACCGAGTCCAATCAACATCCACGGATTCCAACCATCGTGGACCGCAAAGAACGAAACGAAAATCCCCAGCAAAAGGCCAAACCATGCACCAGCCAATAGTCCGCCACCTGCCGCGCGACCCCAGGACATGCGCCCAAGGACTGTCTCAATCATCTTCAGGTCTACACCAATGATGGCAACGCCCTGAACCGGGAACTTGTTGTCCGACAATTTATCGACTGCGAATTGAGCCCCTTGATAGTCGTCGTATGACGCCAGTACGGGCATTTTCTCGGGGTCAAGAAACAGCGGATTGGTCGGTCGTCCTTGTGACACTTGATCTCCTTGGTGCGTCGTCGGCTCGCTTGAACTAGTTGCTTACGTTAGCTGCACTGCCCAATTCGTGGTCCTCCGCCGCCTGATCGCGAAATTTCGGTTCGTACCATTCGCTTATCGATACTCCACTCCCCCGAACAGTCGCGGTTGCGATCATTGGCGCTGGCTTTGCTGGAATTGCCGCAGCAGCCGAGTTAAGACGCACCGGCCAAGATGACTTTGTCATCCTCGAGCGAGCAGACCAGATTGGTGGCGTTTGGCGCGATAACACATATCCAGGATGTCGATGCGATATTCCATCGCGGTTGTACTCCTACTCTTTTGCTCCGAAGGCCGACTGGTCGGACCGCTTTGGCAGTCAGCCCGAGATCTGGCAGTACTTGCGCGATTGCGCCGCCACACTTGACCTTGACCGACACATCACGACTGGTTGCAATGTCGAGTCGACGACTTGGGATACGGCGCACAGGGCATGGAACGTGCAGACATCGCTCGGTGCAATCTCAGCGCGAATGATTGTTGTCGCTTCCGGAACACTCAACGAACCTCGCTACCCCGACATTGACGGACAGGAACTTTTTGCCGGAACTAGTTTTCATTCATCACAGTGGCCGCAAGGCTTCGACGCGAACGGTCTGCGCAT
>JAHEXM010000067.1 GCA_023252115.1 Micrococcales bacterium
TGTCGCGCCACCGATCCCTCCTAATAACTGCCACGGACGGATCGCTGATTTCCCGTTTGAGTCTTTGCGCAATCCACTTCGAAGTGTTGGCAGAGTGGAGCGAAGCGTTGAGCTGAAACAGAAGATGAGTACTACAACGAGGAGTCCCACTCCGAACGAGACCCACGCGGCTTCAAGACCATCCGATAACAGGCTGCCGAGATGCCCGTTAATCCGAGACTGAACAACTGTTGCGGCACCGACACAGACAGAGAGCGGAATTGCCACACTCCGAGGCAAGTGGGTGTGCGTCGGCGCTGGTGGCTTTGACATCAATGAAAGAAGTGTCTGACGCCGGTGAAGTACATCGATGCCCCGGCCGCTCTCGCCGCTGCGATCACTTCTTCGTCGCGAACCGAGCCGCCTGGTGAAACGACAGCGCGGATCCCGGCTTCGAGCAGAACTTCAAGGCCGTCTGGGAACGGGAAGAAAGCGTCAGATGCAGCGACTGCTCCGCGTATGCGTTCTTCGCCAGCACGTTGCACCGCCAGTCGCGCAGAGTCAACACGATTGACCTGTCCCATCCCGATACCAACTGCTGCGGTGTCGCGGGCAATCAGAATCGCATTGCTTTTGACTCCGCGGCAGGCTCGCCAGGCAAACTCAAGGTCAGCCAACGTGCCGTCACTTACCGGTTCGCCACATGCCAGTGTCCATCTGCTGGCGTCATCGCCTTCGGCATCAATATGGTCCTGCGCTTGCATCAGCAAACCACCACTGATTCGCCGAGTTTCGACCGCTGCATCAGCAACAGGGTCTGCAACCAAGATGCGCAGGTTTGCTTTTGCCTTCAAAACATCCAGTGCAGCCGCCGAAAACTTTGGCGCGACGATTACTTCGGTGAATACTTCTGCGACCTGACGGGCCATCTCTTCGGTGACTTCAGTATTCGCAGCAATAACGCCGCCGAATGCAGACACCGGGTCTGTCGCTTGCGCTTTGCGATGAGCCTGCGCTACGTCAGCGCCAATGGCGATGCCACACGGATTCGCGTGTTTGATGATGGCCACAGCTGGTTGCGCGAAGTCGTATGCGGTCCGCCGCGCAGCATCAGCGTCAACAAAGTTGTTGTACGACATTTGCTTGCCATGCAATTGCTCTGCTTGCGCAAGCCCGGGAGCTGTGTGCTTTGCGACGTACATTGCTGCCGGCTGATGTGGATTCTCGCCGTAACGAAGGACTTCTGCACGCTCCCACACTCCTGCGACCCAGCCGGGGAAGGACGATTCACCTTCTTGCGGCGCAACAACGCTGCCCATCCAAGAGGCGACCGCAACGTCGTAACTTGCGGTGTGCCGAAATGCTTCCGCCGCCAACGTCTTGCGCTGGTCAAGGGTGAAGCCGCCAGTCTTGACTGCTTGCGACACCTCGGTGTAGCGCTCCGGCGAGACAACCACCGCAACTGAGGGATGGTTCTTTGCTGCGGCGCGAACCATTGACGGACCACCAATGTCGATTTGTTCGACACAGTCGTCTGGACTGGCGCCGCTGGCGACTGTGTCGGCGAACGGATACAGATTGACGACAACCAAGTCGAATGGCGCAATACCCAAATCGTCGAGTTGCTTCTGGTGATCGTCGAGCCTCAGGTCAGCCAAAATTCCGGCGTGCACGCGCGGGTGCAGTGTCTTCACGCGACCATCGAGGCACTCAGGAAAATCAGTAAGTTCAGCCACCTCGGTAACTGGTATCCCCAGCTCCGCGATCCGAGCAGCTGTCGATCCAGTCGAGACTATTTCGACGTCTGCCGCTGACAGGTCGCGTGCCAAGTCCTCGAGTCCGGTCTTGTCATAGACCGAGATCATTGCCCGCCGAATCGGACGTGTGTTCACTGAATCGTGACCTTTCTACCCGACACCACAAAGTCATTCCGACTCAACGATGAAACCACTTCCGGAAGTAACCGCTGTTCCACAACCTTGATTCGAGAGTGCAATGACTCCTCGTCGTCATCTTCGTACACGACCACTGATTCCTGCGCCAAGACCGGGCCGCTATCGACACCGGCATCGACGATATGGATCGTGCATCCCGTGACTTTGACGCCATACGCCAGTGCATCTCGCACGGCATGTGCGCCTGGAAACGACGGAAGCAACGCTGGGTGCGTGTTGATGATCTTGTCTCCCGTTTGATTCAGAACATGCTCGCCGAGCAGCCGCATGAATCCGGCGCACACCACTAAGTCCGGCTTATAGCTTGCGATGGCTTCGGATAGCGCCTGGTCCCACTGCGGGCGAGTCAGACCCTCAGGCGCGACGACGAACGTGTCGACGCCTGCAGTAGTAGCGCGTACCAGTCCGGGAGCGTCCGCTCGATCGGTTCCCACCGCAACAATTTCGGCCGGATAGTCATTGTCCGACGCGGCATCAAGAAGGGCTTGCAGAGTGGTTCCAGTGCCCGAGATCAGCACGACGAGTCGCGCACGCTCTATTCCCACTGTTTGATCCTAGGCCTCGGACATCTCGTCCTTTGTACTCACGTCAACCACGCGGTCGGCGCTGCCACGGAATCGATAACCAATTGAGCGCAACACGTCGGTGATCCATGCGCCAGCAAAAATCAACGCGAATGCCGCGATGCCCGTCACGATTGCGGAGGGACCGAGGTGAGCAAGTCGGTGTCCCCCGAGTCCACCGGCCGCCAAAAACGAAGCGACGCATACGAAGACGCCGACGATGCCCGACATCCAGAGCCGTTCTCGCAAGTCGTGGATCGTGAACGCCCGCCCCGGCTTTGTCCGATTCAGGACGACGGACGCTAATCCCCCGGCAATAAGCGGCACCAACAACACGATCGGCGCCCAGACCGGTGCCGACCCAGGTACACCCGCCATCAGCGGAAAGGCTGGCAGCGCACCGCCATCAACGCCAAACGGAGTGACGGAAGTGCCGTCCCCGATGGTGAATCCAACTCCGCACAGGTACGACACCGTCCAAATGATTGCGTTGGGCAGGTACATCATCCCAACAATGAGCAGCAGCAATCCGCCAATAAATCCGCCGCCAAGTGCCTTGCTCATAGTGGTCGCGATACCAAAGTGAAAGACCAAACTGATACCGAGGACCGCGCCCGCGGCAGCCACCATTGAAAGGCAGGCGATTGTTGCCGCAGCAAACCATCGGCGCACGTGAGCCGGGAACCGCGCGGCGACGCCGCCCCACAATTGGGCTTCGCGAATGGTTCCGGCTCCGAATGCCATCAAGGCAAAGAACCCGCAGCCGAATAGCGCGTAAAGCGGCTCGACCGATGCTTTGTCCATCGAACCGAAACCGGCAATGAACATGCCTGCCGTTCCATAAACCGCTGCCGCAACTCCCACCGTCACCCGAACGTCCTGCCAGCGACACGCACCGCTTCGACGCGCTGCCCACTTGCCAGCCCGATACAGCAAAATTCCCGGGATCAACGCGACGCCAAGTGGCAGGGCCGACAAGACTCCACTGGGCAATGACAGGGCCACATGATGCGTTGCGACCCAGGCCAGAGCGCCAATCCGCAATACCGATGTTGCGTTTCCCTCACCGGCGCCCAAGATCCAGCCAATAACTACCAAGCCGGTAATCGCCAGCAACGAAATAACTGCACTCCAAATCGCGGCAAGCGCACCAGCCGCCGGAGAACTGAGCCGCGAGGCAACGGCATCAACCCGGCTGCGGGCAGTCCGCGTCCATGCTTGACGCCGACCACCCTCGGGTGTGGGGCCGCGATGGCCACGGGTCGGCGGACGCGCACCGGCCGCCTGCTCACGGCGGAGCGCGCGTCGGCGGGCTACTCGTCGATAGGCCATAGAGCTAAGGGTCGCATCCAAATCCAGCCTGCGAGGGCTGACTCGCTAAAGACTTTCGATGACCTCGCGCATTAGTCGCGCGGTGGCACTCGGCGTCTTGCCAACCTTGACGCCGGCAGCCTCGAGGGCCTCCTGCTTAGCGGCCGCGGTTCCGGCCGATCCCGAGACAATTGCACCCGCGTGCCCCATTGTCTTACCTTCGGGAGCAGTGAAACCAGCGACGTAACCCACTACCGGCTTCGTGACGTTTTTGGCGATGTAATCCGCAGCGCGCTCTTCGGCATCGCCGCCGATCTCACCGATCATCACAATTGCATCGGTATCAGGGTCAGCTTCGAATGCTTCGAGGCAATCGATATGAGTCGTTCCGATGATCGGATCGCCGCCAATTCCCACCGCAGTCGAGAATCCGATATCGCGCAATTCGAACATCATTTGGTAGGTCAACGTCCCTGATTTGGAAACCAAACCGATGCGCCCAGGCATGGCAATGTTTGCCGGAATGATGCCGACGTTCGATTGACCTGGAGTGATCAAGCCGGGGCAGTTCGGTCCAATGATCCGGGTGTCACCTTTTTGCTGCGAGTACGCGAAGAAGTTTGCCGTGTCATGGATCGGGATGCCTTCCGTGATGACGACACACAACGGAACTCCAGCATCGATCGTCTCGATGACGGCAGCCTTAGCAAATTTCGGCGGGACAAAAACCACGGAAACGTCAGCGCCCGTCTCGGCGACAGCTTCGCCTACCGACCCGAACACCGGAATCGTGCGACCTTGAGCGTCGACATTCTGGCCACCTTTGCCCGGCGTGACGCCCGCAACGATCTCGGTACCACTGGCGAGCATGCGGTTGGTGTGTTTGGTGCCTTCAGCGCCAGTGATGCCCTGAACAAGCACTCGCGACTTTTCATTGATGTAGATAGCCATTGCGTTCGTCCCCCTCAGGCCGCTGCTGCGGCAAGTTCGGCGACGCGACTTGCGGCATCGTCCATGGTGTCGACAATTTCAACGATGCTTTGGTCGGCTTCGGCCAGAATGCGTCGACCTTCTTCGGCGTTGTTGCCATCGAGGCGACAGACAATCGGCTTGTTGAGTGGGCCGTTTGCTTCCAGGATCTCGATTGCTTGGACGATGCCGTTTGCAACCGCATCGCAAGAAGTGATGCCACCAAACACGTTCACGAAAACTGCTTTGACATCTGGGTCGTTCAGGATGACATCGAGGCCATCCGCCATGACTTGGGCCGATGCCCCGCCACCGATATCCAGGAAGTTCGCCGGCTTTACTCCACCAAAGTTGTCGCCTGCGTAGGCGACAACATCCAGGGTGCTCATGACAAGACCCGCGCCGTTGCCGATGATTCCCACTTCGCCATTAAGCTTGACGTAATTCAGGCCCTTCTCGGCCGCCTTGCGCTCGAGTGGATCCTCGGCATCAATGTCGATCAGGGCTTCGTGATCGGGGTGACGAAATGCCGCGTTGTCATCCAATGTCACTTTGCCGTCCAGCGCCAAAATCTTGCCGTCCGGGTCTTTGACCAATGGGTTGACCTCGACGAGAGTTGCGTCTTCGGCCACGAAGGTGTCCCAGAGTGTGACGAGGACGTCGGCAACTTGATCCGCCACATCTGCCGGGAACTTTGCTTCGGTAACGATCTCGAGGGCTTTTGCTTTGTCGACCCCGGTCAGCGGATTAACCAGCACCCTGGCGAGCGCCTCTGGCTTATTTACCGCAATGTCTTCGATCTCCATCCCGCCTTCGACACTGGCCATCGCCAGGAAGGTCCGGTTGGTGCGATCGAGCAGAAACGACACGTAGTACTCGTCTTCAATATCGCTTGCCTCGGTGATGAGGAGTTTGTGAACCTTGTGGCCCTTGATATCGAGTCCGAGGATGTTCTGTGCGTGGTCTCGTGCTTCATCAGGTGTCTTTGCGAGCTTGACTCCGCCAGCCTTACCCCGGCCGCCGACCTTGACTTGGGCCTTGACTACCACCATGTTGTCGATGCGCTCGGCCGAAGCGCGGGCATCAGTGTGGGTAGTGACTACGTCGCCAGACTGTGTTGGGACGTTGTGACGGGCGAATAGTTCCTTGGCCTGGTACTCGTACAGATCCACGAATCACTCCGCGCAGCAGTTGGAAACTCCGATATTTGCGTTCAGCAAACTTTAGAAGTTTAGGCTGCGTGGTTTTATGCGGCGGTAGCTGGGCCTACGGTGGAACGCACCCATTCCACGATGTCACTGGTCTTGGTACCGGGCGTGAAGATCTTTGCCACACCCTCTGCTTCGAGTTCCGGGATGTCGTCGTCGGGAATGATGCCGCCGCCGAACACGACAATGTCGGTCGCGTCTTTCTCGCGCAGCAGATCAATCACGGCCTTGAACAGTGTCATGTGGGCACCCGATAACACCGACAGCCCAATTGCATCAACGTCTTCCTGGATCGCTGCTTCAACGATCATTTCCGGCGTCTGATGCAAGCCCGTGTACACCACTTCGATCCCCGCATCGCGCAATGCGCGCGCTACGACCTTGGCTCCGCGATCGTGACCATCGAGTCCTGGCTTTGCAACCAACACTCTGATCGGCGATCCACTCATGAGTCCTCCATCGCACTGTGACGCCGTGGCGCCCAGCGTCGTCAACTGTCGTTGTATTCAGTGTGCCTGGCTAGTTCCGACCACTTCAACGCAGGTGTGGCGTTCGAGATTGACCGCAGAGAGTGACATTTGACGAAAATCACATTGAGCATTTTCGGGCAATGGCATTACCGAACGTGACAAAACCCCAAGAACGAACCAAATGGCTGTCTCGCCAGCCTTACAGAATGGCCATTCGTGGGTTACCTTTCCGTCATGCCTGAGTTCGATGGTCCGGATACTGAGCAGGGTCCGGTTACCCGTACACGAATGCGAATCGGCCGGGCTCGAGGTTCTGTCAGGGCGGCCCGCAAAGCGATCTTGACGCCTAAAGGCATCAAGGGCGCAACCGTGGAAGTTGCCTGGGTCTCTGCCCATGCGGCGCTTTGGCCGCTAGGCATGATCGAAGAAAGAGCTCGCGAAGAGGTCTTGCGCAACAACCTAGAAGGACTTCCGCCGGTTCAGCGGGGACTCATCATTGGCGATGTTGAAGCTGCCGGAACACCAATCATCTTGGTTCACGGAGTCATCGACAACCACTCGATCTTCACCCTGCTGCGTCGTGGCCTCAACCGGCGTGGTTTTGGCAAAGTCATTTCTTTGAACTACTCACCGCTGACCGACGATATTCGGCGGGTATCGCGTCGGCTGTCGATGCTGGTCGAAGCCGTCTGTCGCGAGACCGGGTACGAACGGGTTCACGTCATTGGGCATTCAATGGGCGGCTTTATTGCGCGCTACTACGTACAACGACTCGGTGGCCACAACCGCGTTCACACCCTGGTCACCCTCGGCTCGCCGCACGGCGGCACTGCCGCCGCGCACCTGATGCCCCACTCCGTTGCGCGCCAAATGCGCCTCGACAGCGACGTCGTCAAGGAACTACAAGAGCCAGCGATTGAGTGCCGAACCCGCATGATTGCTGTCTGGTCTGACCTAGATCAGCTCATCTATCCCAAACGAAATGCGCGCATCGTCCATCCAGACCTCAATGCGCGCAACGTTTTGATTCGCGGAGTCGGTCACATGTCGTTGCCGGTGAGTGGTCGCGTTGTCCACGAGATCTGCACAACGCTGGCGCATCTTGACACTGATGGTTCAACACTTGCTGCTGGTGCAACGTCAATCGCGAGTAGCAGCAGCAAGACCGTGCCGGCTCAACGCGGTACGACTGCACGACGGCGCAAACCTTCAAGCGCCACCGCAACTTCATCCTAGAGACGCAGCCCGTACACCGATGTCTATTGGCGCGGGACTTCCTTGGCACCAGGCCAGATGAAAGCAGCTGGGTCTTCGGCTCGATAGCCGTATGGATCCAGGCCAGGCGCATCCGGATTTCTTGCTTTGACTCGGTACTCCA
>JAHEXM010000068.1 GCA_023252115.1 Micrococcales bacterium
CCTTCGGTCAGGGCGCGGTTCATATCATCCTCTCGCAAGTCGGGCGCTCCAGCGTGTAGCCACAAGAAGTACTCGACATTTCCATTGGGACCGGGCAACTGGCTGGCCACGATTCCATTGACGCCTAATCCCCCAGCCTGCGCGGCCCGTGCGACGTTTTGGACCGCCTGAGCCCGTAATTGCGGGTTTTCGACCACGCCCCGTCGCCCGACGTTGTCTTTGCCCACCTCAAACTGGGGTTTCACCATGAGCACGAAATCGGCCGCGGGATCGGAAACGCCGATGAGTGCGGGCAACACGGTTCTCAGCGAAATAAAGCTCAGATCGGCCACGACCAGCTGTGGCCGATACTCAAGGTCATCGGCAACGAGGTTACGAATATTGGTGCGTTCCAACACGGTTACCCGTTCATCGGTTCTTAGCGACCAAGCAATTTGGCCATAGCCAACGTCCACAGCGACCACATGCGCGGCGCCACGAGTTAGCAGGACCTGGGTGAATCCGCCGGTTGATGCACCCGCATCGAGGCACTGCTTGTTTGCTGGGTCGATGGCAAACGAATCAAGAGCACCAATCAACTTGTATGCCCCGCGTGAGACCCAATCCTCGGCGTCGGGAGCGCGAACAACAATCGAGGTGTCAGCGCTGACTTGGCTTGTAGCTTTGGTCGCCTTAACTCCGCCAACTTTCACGGCGCCTGAGTCGATCAAATCGTTGGCTGCTTGACGCGATCGTGCCAAGCCGCGTTTGACTAGTTCAGCGTCAAGTCGACGTAGACCTGCCAACGAACAGATTAGGCTCCGCGAGCGTCGTCCAACGCGCCGCGAAGCTTGTCGTTGATTTGCTCGTAATCGTCTGCTTGATCTGCCAGCGGTCGTGACTCTTGACCCTCGCTGGGTGTCAAACCGTCCAGCAGCTGCTGTGCTTGAGCAACATCCTCAGATGGTGCTGATGTGCTGGCGGCTTTCGTAGTGGGCTCGTCCATCACTATTTACCTGCCGACTTCTTAGCGGCCTTCTTTGTTGTTGCTTTGCGTGGAGCAGACTTCTTGGCCGTCTTCTTTGCGGTGGCCTTTTTAGTCGCAGTTTTCTTCGCCGCGCTTTTCTTGACGGGCTTGGCTGGGGTCGCAGCTTTCTTGGGAATCGGTGCACGGGCGGCCCGCTTTGCGGCTTCGGATGGAACTCGTGGACGCACCGGGGTCGTCGCCTTCTTTTTGCGACCTCGGGACGAAACAACCGTTGGAGCTGAACGGGCCGCGCCCGCAGCCGTGCGCCGCGCGGTTCCGACAGTTCCGCGGGCAGCGCCTGCTGCTGTCTTTGCCGTGGATGCGGCTGATGACGCTGCCGACGTAGTTGAGCCGGTGGCTCGTGAAACTGCCATCCCCGCAACGCCCTGGGCCAGCGAGGTGCCAGCGTTTACCTGAACTTCAAGCCGTTGCAGATGATTGCGCACGGCTGCAAGTTCTTCTTCGCGTACGAAGCCCATGCGGCCAACGTTGCGGTCGATCTCGGTGCGGATCAGGCCCAGCAGGATTTCGCGGTTCGTCTTGCTCTGCTGAACTAGGTCATCAGCAATCCCCTGGATTTGCTGGCCGAACATGTCAGGTCCCTTTGCGCTGGCTTCAATGCCCTGGGTGACAAGCGCGGTGGCAGTTTCCTTGGCTTTGCCGGCGGTGACTTCGGCCATGCCAGAAGCCAATTGTAGGTAGCTTCGCAATGCATCAATCACGCTTGATCCTCCCAATGAACGCGATGCGGCAGTTTGAGCCGCGGACGCCACGCTACCGTGCCGACCGCTGACAACGGGCGCGCCCAGGGCTCAATCTGGCAATGTGAGTACGTTATTTCCCGTGAGGTGGCCGACACAGCGATTCAGGAAGGGTCAGCCGGTAGCGATGGCAACCCCTGCGCAGTGCCGCAAAGCGGTGAAAGAGCTGACCGACAAGTACCACGCTGTCGATGCCGAAGCACGCAAAAAGAACATCCCAGATCGCACGATCGAGTTGGTGCTGCTCGATTTGGACTTGAGATTTCGCGGTCACGTGCGCGATGGCCAGCTCTGCGACATCGTCGAAGAAGACGCTGGAACCTTGCAGCCAAAGCCAAACGTTCGGGTGGTCACTTCCAGTGACGACTTCATTGAGATGACCGAGGGACGCCTCAAATTCGCCCACGCATGGGCTAAAGGACGAGTTCGCCTGGATGCCAGCATGCGCGACTTGCTCCGCCTTCGATCAGTTCTCTGATTTCACCGCGTCGATTAACAAACTCAGTTCAGTCAATGCAGCCTGATCCACCCGCGCGTTCATTCCCAAAGACAACCAGGCGCCGTTGGCAACTGCCGTGACACCGTCAATGCCGCGAGCCCCGCGCGAGTCGATTGCAGTCCCGTTGCGATCAACTTCGACCGACCACCCGTTGCAACTCACGGAGTTCCCATCAACTACGGCGGCGGACGGCTCGGCCAATAGCGCACGCATATCGCCCCCGAAATAGTGCGGACGTTGATTAACCGGTGCGGAGCACAAATCCTTTGCTCCAGATACGCCGGTCAGCACCATAAGCGACTCCATGCCAGCCGCATGTGCGGCGGCAAAGTCGGTATCGAGGCGATCACCAACCGCAAGTGGAGTTGTCGATCCCATGAGTCGCGCCGCTTGAAGCATGATGGCCGCTTCAGGCTTGCCCGCGACATCAGGCTGTTTGCCGGTGGCAGCTGAGATCGCGTTGACCAATGTGCCGTTTCCCGGCGCAATCCCCCACTTCGTCGGAATCGACAGATCACGGTTGGTTGCCATCCACGGCAGTCCGCGTTCGACGGCCGCGGCGCCGAACGCAAGGTTTTGCCACCCAATATCCGGATTGAAGCCCTGAACAACGGCAACTGGATCGTCTTCCGACGACCAAACAGCCGAAAGTCCTTCTGCCGCAAGCGCTTCGGCCAATGCATCGCCGCCAACCACCAATACTTTCGCGCCAGCTGGCAATCGCTGGGCCAACAATGCGCACGCGACTTGGGCAGATGTCACGACGTCATTCGCTTGGACTTCCAGTCCGAATTCACGAAGATTCGCAGCGACTTGCTCCGGTGTTCGACTCGCGTTATTGGTCGCGTAGCAGATCTTGCGACCGTAGTTCGATTGGCAATCGTTAATAACCTCGGCAGCATGCGGAATCGCCTGGTCACCGACGTAGACGGTGCCGTCAAGGTCAAGCACTAGCCCGTCAAATTGCTCGATAAGGAGCGTTGCGGCTGCCATGACTTCATCGTTCCACTGGCCGGACGCAGTGTCTGATCAAATGGGACCGGTGACTGAAGTGTTAAGAGCCGTCGTCTTCCTCGACGAAAGCGACGCCGCCGAGTTCGTCGATTCGCTGCGCCGCATCTGTTGTTCCGTCTTCGTCCCAATCTGCAGCTTTTTGCAGCCACCCGATTGCCTCGTCGTTTCGCCCGAGTTCGGCAAGCGAATCGGCATATGCGTAACAAAGTCGTGCCGCCCAGGGCTGTGATTTCTTGGCCAATTGCGCCGGCCGTTCTAACAGAACCGATGCGATGTCAGGTTGACCCATGTCGCGTCGCGCACCAGAAACGACAAGTAGCAGCTCGATCGCATCGGCACTCTCAAGGTTCTTCGCGCCGGGTTCGGCTGCAAGTTTCAAAGCGTTTTCCGGTTTGCCCAATGCGCGTTCGCAGTCGGCAAGTAGCGGCAGCAAATCATCGCGGCCTGCCATCCGCCGAGCCGCCTGCAACTCGGTGCGCGCAGCTTTGAAATCACCCATCCGATACAGGGCCACTCCGTACGCCTCGCGTACTACTGCCAATCGTGGCGCCATTTCGCGAGCTTGTTTGGCATATGCCAGCGAGCGTTCCGGTTCATCTTCAATGGTGAGTCGAGATGCTGCGAGCAACTTCTCGAGTGGCTCGCGCACGTGATCGCTCAGCGTGCCGAGGTCACGCCAGACGGCTCGGGGCAGGACCTTGACGTCGACTGACTCAAGAAACTCATCCTCGGGTTCAGCGGTGCGAGGTCTCGGCGGACGCTCGCCTCGTTCAGTACTGCGAGGTTTCCGCGGACGTTCATCGCGTGACGCGCTACGTCGCGGGTCACGATGACTGTCGGGCATTGGTCCATTGTGCGCGTAAGCCCCAGTGAACTTACGGGCACCTCGGTTTGCGGTAGCGTTGTTGAGAGACACCCCCGAATTTCCCCTGACCTGGTGTAGCAATCAGGTGACAACGCTGGCATCAATGGCAATTGAAGATCACTCTGAAAGCGTTGCAATTGGTGCACTAGATGTGGCGGGAGCCAAATGAAGATCCGAGCTACTCAAGTCGTTGCTATTCCAACTGCAGTCGCGCTTGCGGCAACCGGTGTAATTTTGGCTGCCAGCCCAAGCTTCGCCACCTGGACGGCACCTGGCACTCCTGGCCAATCCACCGTCGACGGCTCCAATACCGGCCAACAACAGGGTTACTGGAGCGATTTCTCGGGTGGGGTCAGTGCGCGACCATACGTGCAGACCTTGACCCGAACCGACGGAGCAACAGTCACTTCCCTCATTACCGGAGGAACTGCTTCGGCTCCGTCGACAAATGCCGGCGACGTGACAGCCGTGGTAAGCCCTGTCAACCTTTGCGGTCCCACAGGTGATGCCGCATCAGGATCTTGCTACACGACGCCCAACAGGGTTTCAGTCGTGCTTGGCGTTGACCAGGGTGGAACGGACGGAACCGACTTGGCACAAGCCACCACACCGGTAACGAGTGACACCGTTTTCGACATGGTGATCCAGCTCAATTCACTCGGGGCTCCGCTGCGCTGGACCTGGGGCAACGCGGAGCTTCAGCACTGGTCAACATCAGGCCTAGGCACGGCCGGTGCGTCAATTCACGTTCGTTTCAGGCCCAGTATCACTCCGGGCGTCGACAACGAACCCTTCGGCTGCTCTGCCACACCGATCACCAGTTGTGACATCCCGCAGGCGGACGGTTCGTATCTCGGTGCAAACTTGTTACTAAGCTTGGACGACACCCTCGATCCGGAATTGACCGGTGCAGCGTTCTTCTCTCAAGGTGCCGTACTTGGATATCTGACACCGGGTCACGACCGTAGCCACCCGTCACTGGACATGCAGATCGCATCGGCACATCTGAATTCAGACGGTGGTGCCCAGACCGGCAGGCTTCAGGCGTTGCTTCCAGCGGCAGCACTCGAGCGGATCTACGGAGTGCTTCCCGCGGACGCAACCACTCTGTTTCGCATTGCGCGCTCTGGAGACTCGGGAACTCAAGGAACACCGACCTACACAGAATGGACGGCTGGCAGTCAAGGATCTGATGGGCTGTTGGTCGATGTCCCAGGAATCACCTTTAGCGCACCCACTTATGTCACGACGAGCACAAACGCGAAACCTTCAGTCAGTCTCTCGGTAGCGAGCAAGGGCACGGGTAAGAAGAAGAGAGTCGTTTCGCGCACGTTGACAGTGAAGACTCCGAATGCCTGCAAGCCAGCAAAGAAAGGCAAGCCAAAGAAAGCTGCTTGCGTAACGAGTGTCTACCTGCTTGGTAACTCGCGGGTTTCGTCTTCCTACACGACTCTTATTTCAAAGAAGACACCAAAGGCAACGAACTACCCGTTGAAGTTCTCGGCCACTCGCTTGGCCAAGGGAGCAAAGGTCATAGTAGTTATCAAGCAAGGGTCGAAAACGCTGTCGACCGGCCTGGTGTCAGTCACTAAATAGCCGCAGCAACTGCACTAGTTGAGGACCTAATAAGAAAGCCCCGCACAGCAAAGTGCGGGGCTTTCTTGAAGTATGTTCGGCGGCGACCTACTCTCCCACCCCGTCCCCAGGGCAGTACCATCGGCGCTGAAAGGCTTAGCTTCCGGGTTCGGAATGGGACCGGGCGTTTCCCTCTCGCTATGACCACCGAAACTCTATGGAGATATCAAATCTGAACCAGACATGCGGACGCACTCATACGAGTGGTGCTTGTCTTCGGGTTCCCGACCGTATCTCGGGAACCGCACAGTGGACGCGGATCTTATTTGTTTCGTTGACCTCAAGTGAACCGAAGTTCGCTCAAGAAAAAGTGTGTGAGGTCAAGTCCTCGGCCTATTAGTACCGGTCAGCTACGTGGGTCACCCCACTTCCACTTCCGGCCTATCAACCCAGTCATCTAGCTGGGGGCCTTACCTGGCAAAGCCAGTGGGAGTCCTTATCTTGAAGCGAGTTTCCCGCTTAGATGCTTTCAGCGGTTATCTCTTCCGAACGTAGCTAATCAGCAGTGCTCCTGGCGGAACAACTGACACACCAGAGGTTCGTCCATCCCGGTCCTCTCGTACTAGGGATAGCCCTTCTCAAGACTCCTGCGCGCGCGGCGGATAGGGACCGAACTGTCTCACGACGTTCTAAACCCAGCTCGCGTGCCGCTTTAATGGGCGAACAGCCCAACCCTTGGGACCTACTCCAGCCCCAGGATGCGACGAGCCGACATCGAGGTGCCAAACCATGCCGTCGATATGGACTCTTGGGCAAGATCAGCCTGTTATCCCCGGGGTACCTTTTATCCGTTGAGCGACGCCGCTTCCACAAGCATGCGCCGGATCACTAGTTCCGACTTTCGTCCCTGCTCGACCCGTCGGTCTCACAGTCAAGCTCCCTTGTGCACTTACACTCGACACCTGATTGCCAACCAGGCTGAGGGAACCTTTGAGCGCCTCCGTTACTCTTTAGGAGGCAACCGCCCCAGTTAAACTACCCACCAGGCACTGTCCCTAATCCGGATCACGGATCGAGGTTAGACAGCCAATACGATCAGAGTGGTATTTCAACAGTGACTCCACCTGGACTGGCGTCCAAGCTTCATAGTCTCCCACCTATCCTACACAAATCGAATCGACCACCAATACCAAGCTATAGTAAAGGTCCCGGGGTCTTTCCGTCCTGCCACGCGTAACGAGCATCTTTACTCGTAGTGCAATTTCGCCGAGCCTATGGTTGAGACAGCGCTGAAGTCGTTACGCCATTCGTGCAGGTCGGAACTTACCCGACAAGGAATTTCGCTACCTTAGGATGGTTATAGTTACCACCGCCGTTTACTGGCGCTTAAGTTCTCAGCTTCGACCCGAAGGTCTAACCGGTCCCCTTAACGTTCCAGCACCGGGCAGGCGTCAGTCCATATACGTCGTCTTGCGACTTTGCATGGACCTGTGTTTTTAGTAAACAGTCGCTTCAGCCTGGTCTCTGCGGCCGAAACCAGCTCAGGGAGCAAGTCCCATCACCAGCGTCGGCCCCCCTTCTCCCGAAGTTACGGGGGCATTTTGCCGAGTTCCTTAACCATAGTTCGCTCGATCGCCTTAGTATTCTCTACCTGACCACCTGTGTTGGTTTGGGGTACGGGCGGCTTTAAGACTCGCTAGAGGCTTTTCTTGGCAGCATAGGATCACTCACTTCGCCTCAATCGGCTCCCCATCAGTTCTCAGGATATGTGAGTCGCGGATTTGCCTACGACTCTCCCTACAACCTTAGCCGCGGACTACCATCGCCGCGGTTGAGCTACCTTCCTGCGTCACCCCATCGCTTGACTAGTACTAGTTCGGGTCGGGCGCTCCGGTCCATCCCTCCGTAGGGTTCCGGACTTTCCTGCCCTTAGCATCACTAGGTTCATCAGGGGCGTCTTAATG
>JAHEXM010000002.1 GCA_023252115.1 Micrococcales bacterium
CTATGTGTTCGGTGTTCTCGACTGTTGGTCACTGGTTCGCGACTATTACCGTCGCGAGTTGTCCATTCAACTTGATGACTTCCCGCGCATTCACAAGTTTTGGGCCAACGGTCACGACTTCTTTGGTGAGAATTGGGAGAAGCAAGGCTTTATTCGTGCCGAAGGCACTCCGAGGGTTGGCGATCTGTTTCTGATGCAGACCGATGGCGAGGGAAAGATCAACCACATTGGCATTTACATCGGTAACGAGGTAATGCTGCACCACTGCCACGGTCGCCTTTCGACTCGGGACATCTACGGGGGCTACTGGCTCAAGCACACGACCCACCATATTCGTCACAAGACACTATGCTGACGCGGGTAATTCTTGATGGAGTAATGGGTAATAGGTTCGGGCGCGAATGGGAGCTTGAGGTCAATTCGGCCCCCGAAGCTCTGCGCATGATTGATGCCAACAAGCCAGGATTCATGCAGTGGATTCGGGCGAATCTGCCAATCTATGACCGCTACAGGGTCGTCTGCAAATACGAAGACGGCAAGGTCGAGGCGCTCGATGGCGACTCTTACGTCCTTTCCAGGAGAATCGCCGAGATTCGCTTTGTCCCGATCCCTGTCGGTGCCGGCGCGGTGGGTCGGATCATTATCGGCATAATCATCATCGCTGCGAACTGGCTGACCGGATACAACAATCCGCAACTTTATGCGATGGGTGCAAGCATGATTCTTGGCGGCGTCATTGAGGCGCTGACTCCGATGCCGAAGTTGCAGAAAAAGAAAGACGGAAGTGGCGCATCAACCGCTTCTGACTACTTCAATGGGCCTATGAATACGGCGGGGCAGGGTGTCCCTGTGCCAATTATTTACGGTCGAGTCCTCGCCGGCTCACAGGCGGTTTCTGCCGCGCTGACAATCGACAAGATGATGTGATTATGCTGACACGGGTGATTCTCGATGGTGTCCTTGGTCACAACTTTGGCCGTGAGTGGAATCTCCACGTTGGGTCTGTGCCCGAAGCTCTGCGCATGATTGATGCCAACAAGCCAGGATTCATGCAGTGGATTCGGGCGAATCTGCCAATCTATGACCGCTATCGTATTGTTTGTAAGTACGAAGATGGCAGAGTCGAGTTACTCGATGAAGACTCGCTGTCGGTAAAGAGAAGTCCTGTCGAGATTCGCTTTGTCCCGATCCCGGCTGGCGCCGGGAATGTTGGAAGAATCATTGTCGGCATCATTCTGATTATCGTTGGTGCATTTACGAGTTGGGCCGGCGGCGAAGCCCTAATTTACATGGGTGTTGGCATGGTGGTTGGCGGGATCATCGGGGCGCTGACTCCAATTCCGAAAACCAAAAAACATGACACCGCAGGCGGCGGCATTGCTTCTGATTACTTTAATGGGCCGCTAAATGTCTCCGAGGAATGCGCCCCGATCCCCATTATTTACGGTCGAGTCCTCGCCGGCTCACAGGCGGTTTCCGCTGCACTAACCATTGACAAGATGATGTAACGAACATGACCAACAAAATTGCAAACATTGCAGGTTCAGGTGGCGGCTGCTTTCGCAAAGGCACGCTGATTCAGCTTGAGGGTGGTAAGTCAGTAATGATTGATGCGCTGAAGGCTGGCGATGAGGTTTTGGCGTTCGATGAGGGCGGCGACATTCATGTTGCTAAGGTGACCCAAGTCCATTACCACGCTGACCCGCAGCCGATCTTGAAGGTGAGGTTCTGGCGCGGCGAAGTCTTCATTACGCCAAATCATTGGGTACTGAACCAGTACGGCAATTTTGCCGAGATCGGACAGCTTTCCACTCACGACGCCCTCGTGGATGGTATGGGGCACTTGCGTCCGATCATTGATGCGGAGTTGGTTGGATATGAGCCGGTCTGGAACTTGACGGTCGAACCACACCATACATTTATTGCCAACGGTGTGCGGGTGCATAACGGCGGTCATCGCTAACGCCACCCCGAAGTAACTATTGCCGGTGCGGGTGGCGGTGGTGGCAAGGGTGGCGGTGGTCGCGCTGCGGTTGAAGACAAGGATTCTCT
>JAHEXM010000069.1 GCA_023252115.1 Micrococcales bacterium
GCCGGACTCTGACCCAGGCGTCATTCTGCGATCAATCACCAACGACTAGCACGCGCATTTGGTAGCTCACTGAACTACCTTGCTTGGGTCCAGGGAAGTTCATCGACTCTCGTCGGCCGGAGCATGAAACGCCGCGGCCGCGCCCGCCACCGACGAGAAGCAAACGGCACCAATGCACGCGCTTTCATTGCGGCAACCTTTGCTCCTTGAGTGTCGGTGTTCCACACCAACAATTCGCGAATATGAGCCTCAACGGCATCGAGGTGCTCCTCGCTTTCACCAGCGATGGTTAACTGCCACGGCTTAGTCGCCAAATCAACTGTCTTTTCGACTCGAGCGCCAACCTGCGGCTTCAGCCGCCACCGAACAAACTCAGGCATGGCCTCGATTTCTTCGACGCCGTTCAATTCGTAAATGCGCTCGCGTTTGGTGCTGATGCCGTAAAGAACTCGATATGCGCGCGAGTCGTAGGCTTCCCAGTTAACCGGAATAGGTTCATCGTCTTCCGCCGTGAGGTAGTAATGCGCGGCGATATCGAATACATCGAACCGGTGACCGTGAAGTTCATTGAGGTCAAACGCGTTGCCATCCCCAGCAAACCGTGCACCTGCTTCGATCAGGCACGGCCCCTTGGCATCGCGAATGATGTCGACATGGAATGGACTTCGAACAAGTTCAGTCGCCTCAATCACTGACCGGGCATAGTCGGCGAGTTCGGCAAAGAGAGGGTCAAAATGGTGAACCTGGCGAAACTCAGAAACCAAGTTCGGTCGACCGTTCGCCTCTACGTGGGGTGTGCTGTAGACGGCGAGCACGGTTGCTTCGCCGGTCCCATTAGTTTGGCCGACGACGCAGTACTCCGCGCCGTCAAGAAATTCTTCCATCAGGACGGTCTCGCCATCGAGCGAAGCGAAGTACTCCTCGAGCTCGCTGCGCTCGGTTGAAGCCGAAAAGAAACCGACCTCGTGGTTTCCGTAGCCAGCGTTGGGTTTAAGCACAAAACGCGAGAAGCTACCACCTGCGACCGCCGCGATCACGTCGTCGGCATTGGTGACTTGCGCGGTCGCGTTGACACGTGGTCCATTTTCCAGCCCGCGCAGATACTCCTTCTGCGAATACTTGTCGCGATAGCGCACCAGGACAGCTGGTTGGGACCAATCAAGATCTAGTGAGTTGGCCAACCGGGTGGCCGGTCCCAGCGCCGGCTCGTAATACGGAATGACAGCGACAATGTTGTGCCGCTCACGGATGACGGGCAGAAGTTCGCCGATATCGGCGGGGTCGGTGACATAACTCGCCGAGATTGCTGCTGTCGTCAGGATGGGAAACTGCGCGACTGCTCGTCGCATGTCAGCCTCGTCGGTGAAGAACGCCACCGCCTTCATTCCGTACTCCGTGTAGTACAAATCGATGAAGCGTGCCGCGTACCACTGCGTCGGATCCTGGATCAGAACCTCACCACGCTTTGACTTGTTTGCGGCGTGAGCCTGCATACGCTCGTCGACGTAATGCGCGACCGCCGCTGTCACGCGTGTCGGCCGAATGAAAAATGGCCTCGGACGTAGATGCCACCTCCGCTTAGCAACGGGGACATATGCCAACGCTTTGAGCGCATCACGATCCGTGCCTTCGGCGGCGTCATTCCAACTCAACGTCGCCCTGGCCTTGGCTGCCGCCGCGTCTAGTCGCTCCTCGCTATCACTCACCAGCGAGAGCTGCCACGGCTTGGTCGCAAGATCGACCGTCGGCACGACTCGAAGACCAACCGCTGGCTTCTGTCGCCATCCCGCGAATTCGGGCATGGCTTCGATCTCGTCAATTCCGTGAATCTCATAGATTCGCTCTCGTCGATAACTCACGCCATAGACGGAACGGCGCGGACGGGCGTCGTAGGCATCCCAATCGAGATCGATCGGGCCGTAGTCCTCATTGGTCAGGTAGTAGTGAGCCGCGATGTCGAACACGTCAATCTTGTTCGCGTGCAAATCGTTGATGTCAAACGCATTACCGTCACCCGAAAATCGCGCACCTACTTCGACCATGCACGGGCCGCTCTCGTCAATGATCACGTCCATGTGGAACGGACTCCTTGTTAGGCCGGTGCATTTGAGCACTTCAGTCGCATAAGCGGCGAGCTCCGCGAACAACGGGTCGTCGTGATGAATCTGGCGGAACTCGGACACCAGATTGGTGCGCCCGTTTGCCCGTTTGTAAGGCGTGTGATGGATAGCCATCACGATCACATTGCCGACGCCATCGATCTGCCCTTTGACCGAGTACTCGCGACCGTCGAGGTACTCCTCCATCAGAACGCTGGCGCCCTCAAGCCCAGAGAAATACCCGACCAGTGCATCGCGTGAAGATTGGGCGTCGAAGAAGGCAACGTGTGAATTGCCGAAACCGAACGTCGGTTTGAGGACGTATCGATTGAAGCGACCCGTTGCTGCAGCTGCCTCGACGTCGGCGATGGTTTTGACAGTGGCAACTGCATTGATGCGAGGCCCACCATCGATTGATTGCAGAAACTTCTTCTGTTCGAACTTGTTGCGGAATCTTTCGAGGACATCTGGGTTGACGCAGTCGAGACCGAGCGCCCTCGCTAGCTCGGCCGTGCGCAGAACAGCTAGTTCGTAGTACGGAATGACCGCAGCGATCGTGTGGTCGCTTTTCAAAACGGGAACAAGATTCTCGACGTGATTTGGATCGACCAGATAGTCAGCAGCAATCGCATCACTGCGGAGGATCGGGAACCGCGGTGCAGCTCGATGCATATCCACCGCATCGGTGTAATAGGCAACGGTCTTCATGCCGTACTTTTCGTAGTACAGATCGATGAAGCGAGCCGCATACTGCTGCGTGGGATTCTCGATCAGGATCTGACCCGGAAATGAAGTCATATTTCCAATCCGGTGGTGTCGTGACGTTTGAGTCCGGGCCCAAGGTTAGTGCCGAAGCGCTGCGTTAGTCCCCTAGAGCCGGGGGCATACTCGAAAAGCGTCGAACGAGGGAACGCGGCACCAGCTTTACTCCCTGGCTCAACGCTTGGTACTTGATGCTTGGCACACTGATGACACGACCACGATCGACATCTTTGAGTGACGTCGCAACGACTTCGTCGGCGTTCAACCACATCCGCGACGGAATGCCCTTCATGTCCATGTCTGCACGCTCGTGAAATTCCGTGCGGACGAAGCCTGGACACAGCGCCGAAATGTTCACATCGGTTCCACGCAATTCACCGGAGACTCCTTCGGTGAAAACGGTCGCCCATGATTTGGCTGCAGAGTAGGTACCTGAGGTAATCCAACTAGCGACACTTGAAACGATCACCACGCGGCCGTATCCGCGAGCCATCATTCCCGGCAGAGCTCGGTGGGTAAGACGCATCGGTGTGCGAACCAACACGTCGAGCAATGCTTGTTCAGCTTCAATATCAGTTCCCAGGAATGGGTCGTTAAGTCCGAAGCCCGCATTGTTAATCAACCAGTCGATTGGTTGGCGCTCGTCTGCAACTCGCTTCTCGACTTCGTAGAGCTGCTCACCTTTCGAAAGGTCAGCGACGATGATCTCGCACTCAATGCGATGAGCGTCGCCAAGTTCGAGTGCAAGTTCTTGAAGCCGCGTCTCGTCCCGACTGACTAGGACCAGGTCGTGACCGCGCGATGCGAGTTGGATGGCGAACTGACGGCCGAGGCCGGAAGTGGGACCGGTAATTAGCGCTGTGCTCATGCCTCGATCGAAGCAGCGCGCGCAGTCCGGCGCAATGTGGCGTCCCTCAGTTGGGCCGTTTGACCCTGAACAAGAAGAAATATGGCCTCACGTGCCCGCCGTTGGGGTGATACCCACAAACTCATGGCACTTCCTCCGCACGCCGTGACGAGTGCATTCGCAGCTCGAACATTGAGATCGAGCGCTCTCGCGCGAATCTCGGTCCGCTCGATTTCGGAAGCGTCGGCCACGGTCGTGTCGGCAGCAGCAGCGTCAGCCAAGGTGTACGCACTGGCACGCAGGTCACGGATTTCCTTAGCAAGTTCCATTGCAGTGCCGGTGACTGCGCGCTGGCCGGTGCGTTCCCCCACTTGTGCTAGTTCGTTGACCGCTGCCCGCGCCATGCCGAACGAAGCAGGGTTTGCATCAGCCGAAAAGCGAGCGTTCTTTTGTAGCCATTCGTCTCTCGTTTCAACAAGTGCGACATGAGCACTCTTCACTCGATAGCCACCGAATCGAACGGGCCACGTGTGAGTTCCACCCATCGCCGCCAACTCGAGTGGAGGTCCGGCGCTGAGTCCCGGCGCCCGAACTGCTTCCGGGTGCGGAACTTCGACAAATGCACTCACAACAACATCGCGGGGAAGGCCCTGCTCGTCGACGACGGCGGCTTGAACAACAGCGACATCGCTGATCGGCCACGAAGTCACCCAATCGAGTTTGCCGTCAAGTTTCCATCCGCCAGTCATCTCGGTGGCGAAGAACTTCTGCTTTGGTCGGCGCAAATGTGCGAACGCCGCTGACCCCAGTGCTTGCCCGCTGCGAAGCGGGCTCACCCATTGAGCGCGAAGTTCGTCGTTGGTCGACTGCAGCAGGATTCCCAGTGGGGTCTTATGTTGCGCATAGCAAAACCAAGTGGTTCCGCACGCGCCAGCAATTCGCTCGACCACCTCACGGACAACACCTGTCGGCGCCGCCGGAGCACCGTCCTCGGTTGGGAATTGAATGCCCATCGCCCCTGCGCTTGCGAGGACGTCGAGGTGACTACGCGGAACTCCTTCGCGGTCGCTCTGCTCAGCGGTAGGACCCAGCAACTCATCGCAGACAGTCCCGACGGCACTCACGATTGGGTGTTGCGCCGATTCAGCAGACGCTGGCCCAACAACGTCGGGTGCTGGAATCCACGAACTCACGTCCGCAGCCTGCACTAGTGCTTCCATGGGCGTCCACCGGACCGCGCCGACGTTGCCACGAGCGTTAGGCGCCGACGGGGTTTGGGTCACGCCATGAGCGCTCGAATGGCAGTCGCCATGCGTGTGGCGCGATCAGTTGATGAACTGAATTCGGTCCCCATGATCCCGCGGTATACGTACGAACAGGCGGTGGCGATTCCAAAAGCGGAATCGACGTTTTCCACAGTGCCTCAATACCATCGGCAGTCGTGAACAGCGTTCGATCACCGCATATCGCATCGAGGATCAGCCGCTCGTATGCCTCGAGCAAGTCGCCTTGCATGCCGGTGTCATGCATCGCGAACTGCAGACTCAACTTGTCGAGCCGCATGCCAGGACCGGGGCGTTTGCCATAGAACGACAACGACATCTTGGACACATCAGCCAGGTCGAACGTCAAGTGATCAGGTCCTTGGGCTCCAACCCCGGAACCGGGCGGGAACATGCTCTTCGGCGGCTCTCGGAAAGCAATTGACACAATGCGCTGGCCTTCGGCGAGGCATTTGCCCGTGCGCAAATAAAACGGCACCCCCGCCCAACGCCAGTTATCAATTTTGCATCGCAAAGCAATGAACGTCTCGGTGTCTGACACCGGATCGACCCCTGGAATGCTCCGATAACCTTCGTATTGGCCGCGCACAACATCTTCAGGCTGAATCGTCACCATGCTGCGAAACACCTTGTTCTTTTCCTCGGTGATGGCAACAGGCATCAACGCAGTCGGTGGCTCCATTGCAATGAACGCCAGGATCTGGAACAAGTGCGTGACGACCATGTCGCGATAGGCACCGGTGCCTTCATAGAAAGCTGCGCGCTCATCAAGGCCAAGTTTCTCGGGCACGTCAATCTGAATGTGATCGATGAAGTTGCGGTTCCAGATCGGTTCAAACAATCCGTTGGCAAACCGAAAGGCGAGGATGTTCTGGGCCGGCTCTTTGCCGAGGAAATGGTCAATGCGAAAGATCTGATCTTCGTCAAATACTTCATGAAGCTGGGCATTGAGTGAACGCGCACTCGCCAGGTCGACGCCGAATGGCTTTTCCATAATGACGCGCGAGTTCTCAACTAGGTTTGCATCGTCCAACATCTTTACGGCCGCTAGCGCAGCACTCGGCGGAACGCTCAGATAGTGAAGGCGTTCAGATTCTGATCCGAGGTCCTCTTCGGCCCGTTTGACGGCCACACTCAATGCTTCGGGTCCAGCCGATGTGGGCACATAGTCAAGATGCGATGCGAACTCATCCCACTCGGACTCATTCATGGGACGCGAGCAAAACTGGTCCAGCGCTGCTCGAGCGGCTACCCGAAACTGGTCGGGAGTCATGTCATCAAGCGAGACTCCGATAACCCGACACCCAGGCATGAACCCATGAGCTGACAGGTGAAACAGGCCCGGAAGCAGTTTGCGTTTCGCCAAATCACCAGTGGCCCCAAACAGGACAACGACTTGTGGGAGCTTCGGCCCTACGGCAGTCTTTGGCATCTGGACACGATCCATCCTTCGAGTTTCACCGGCGTTACATCGACTGTCCTAACGAGTTAATCGAAGCTGCGAGCCGGAGTCCATCGCCGATCACCCATTCGTTCCGTTTGACCGACCCGGCCGTTTACCGCCAGGCTCGCTCCCGTGAGCAACGATCACCTTGACCGACTAGTGCCGCGACTTCGTCCATTCGAGAAGTCGATCTTTGGTGAAATGTCGGCATTGGCAACTCGTGTTGGAGCCGTGAACCTCGGTCAAGGCTTCCCTGATTCCGATGGTCCTGACGAACTTAAGCGGATCGCCATCGAGGCGATCGACAGCGGAAGCGGCAATCAGTACCCGCCCGTGCACGGCCTGCCTGACCTGCGACTCGCGATCGCGGAACATCAGCAGCGCTTTTATGGACTCACTGTTGATCCGGTGACCGACGTCGTCGTTACCACCGGCGCAAGCGAGGCCCTAGCTGCAGCGCTCATTGCGCTGGTGAACCAAGGCGATCAGGTCATTGTGCTTGAACCGTACTTCGATCTGTATGCGGCGGCGATCGCGATTGCGGAAGGGGAGCGAATCGCTGTACCCCTTCGAACGCCAGCTCAAACTGGGTCCGGATTTCGCCTGGACGCCGAGGCACTTCGTGCTGCCGCGAGTAGCCCGCGCGCGCGAATCCTGTTGCTTAATTCACCACATAATCCCACTGGCATGGTTCTGACGGACGCTGAACTTGCCGAGGTCGCAGACATCGCGATTGCCCACGATCTGATCGTGATCAGCGATGAGGCGTACGAGCATTTGGTCTTTGAACCAAACCGACATGTCCCGATCGCGACCCTGCCCGCAATGTTCGAGCGCACAGTGACAATCGGATCGGGTGGTAAGTCCTTCTCGTTCACTGGCTGGAAGGTGGGGTGGGCATCCGGCCCAGCTGATCTGGTCGCGGCTGTGCGGGTCGTTCGCCAACATCTCTCCTACGTATCGGGTGGGCCGTTCCAACCAGCGATCGCTGCTGGCTTGCGGCTACCCGATTTCTATTTCGCCCATCTCATCGAAGGCTTCGATCGGCGCCGTCACTCGTTGTCAAACGGATTGGCTGAACTTGGATTTGGCGTATGTGCCACTGACGGCACGTACTTTGTCGTTACCGATGTACGGGGCGTTGGTTACGAAGACGGCGAGACGTTTTGTCGTGAGCTGCCCGAACGAGCTGGGGTTGTTGCGATTCCGATT
>JAHEXM010000070.1 GCA_023252115.1 Micrococcales bacterium
ACGAGTTGCTCGCCGTGAAAGATGGCCGAACAGCTGGCGAGTACTGCTGGACACTGACGCCATTCGCTCCTGACGCTGTCTTCGCAGCTGACCCGACTGTGCAAAGGGTGACTTACGTCGACGCCGATCTGTGGTTCGCCGCGTCTCCCCAGCGCATCTTTGAGGAATTTGAAAGCGCCAACGCCGCAGTGCTGATTACCCGACATGCATTTGCTCCCGACGTTGACAACAGCCGGACGTCAGGTACGTTCTGCGTGCAATTCATCATCTTCGTTAAAGGGGAGTCTTCTCCAGTCCTCAGCGAATGGCAGGGCCAATGCCTGGCTTGGTGTTTCAATCGGTATGAAGACGGCAAACTCGGTGACCAGAAATATCTCGACCGATGGCCGCTGGATTACCCAGACTTGGTGCACGTGCTCAGCCGACCGGAGTGGGCTCAAGGGCCTTGGAATGCAACTCGCTTTCCGTACAGCGAAGCCATCTTTTTCCATTTTCACGGCTTGAAAATCCGTTCGCGTCATTCGATTGCACCGGGAATGTATTTTCTGCCACGCCCGGTCATAGAGAATCTGTACCAAAGTTACGTTTTCGCCCTTGAGCGATCATTGTCGTTGCTAGATAGATTCACCAATTCGTACTCAGCAACGTGGACTCGGCAAACCTCGACCACACGTCGTCAAAACATAATCGGATACTGGCGCAACAGAGTTCGGCTATCCATTTCCCCTAGCCACATACGCATCCCGTCCGACACAAACGGGGCGTAGTTCGGCCTCTAGTCAGGCTGTGACGGATCCCGGCTTCGCGGCACAGATACACCGATCGATTTTTGACCAAGACCGAGACTCTCGGGTGACCGAAACGTGTGCGATTAGGCTAGGTCACGCCGCCAAGTGCCCTTACCCAACGACCGAGCCGCGATTTGAGACACAGTGCGCATAGCCATAGTCCACAGCTACTATCGGAGCCAGTTCCCAAGCGGAGAGAACACATGTGTCGATGCGCAGTTTGGCGCACTTGCCGAAGCCGGCCATACCGTAGCTCTGCTCTCTCGACATACGGACTCTGAGCGAACTTTGACTGCCTACCCAGCCCGGGCGGCCGTCCGGGTTATCACTGGCCGAGGCCCTGACCCAACATCACGATTGGCGGAATTCCGCCCTGACGTTGTGCACATTCACAACCAGTTCCCAAATATCGGAACTAATTGGGTGGACCGTTGGCCGGGACCGATTGTCCACACCCTCCACAATTTCAGGCCACTATGCGCCAACGGGCTACTCTTTCGGGACGGATCAACCTGTACGGCGTGTCCTGACGGTTCCCCACTTTCGGCTGTTGTCCACCGCTGTTATCAAGACTCAGCAGTGGCATCGATCCCCCTAACCGTTAGAAACAGCCGCGGCATTTCACACGACAGACTTTTGGCGCGGAGCGATGCGCTATTGGTTCTGTCCGAGCTCGCACGTGATATTTTCGGCAGGTATGGGTTAGCCGCTGAAAAAATGCGGATAGTTCCCAACGGCCTGGCTGAGTTCGGCGGACCACGAGACGGGGCCCCAATTGGGCCCCGTTGGCTCAGTGTCGGTCGGCTGTCTGCTGAAAAGGGTTTCAAGGAACTCGCCGAAATCTGGCCATCCGACATCCGACTCGACATCTACGGTGATGGCCCGGAACGCGATTCTATTGCGGCGATCGCGCCTCCGTCAGTACAGCTGAGAGGACTCATGGGCAGAACCGAACTCAGACAGCGAATGTCGGGCTACACCGGCCTAATATTCCCCTCACGATGGTTTGAGATGAGTCCCTACACCGTTATCGAAGCTCTCGAGGCAGGTCTGCCGGTAGTCGCTCTTGAGGGTTCGAGCGGTGCCGAAACCGTGCGCCAGAAGCGTGTAGGCGACATATACCGTGACCGAGAATCGCTGGTCACGGCGATGAATTCGGTTGTCGGACAGGGGTTGGCCCTCCGCCGTCATTGCCTGGACACATACGAGAAGGAATTTAGTATTGATGCTTGGGTTAGAGCGTTAGAGTCAGTCTACGAAGAAGCTCGTGACAAGCGCGGTACCGGAATCTCCACGAGCTAGCTTGCAACTGTCTACAACACTCGAGACGACCCAGATATCGGCCTTCCCGGTCTGAGCTAGTGCAATTTGCATAAGTCGCAGTGGATAGGCTATCGCCTCAAAACCCTACTACTACGGATGAATCTTGCGCGAGCCCAAAGTACTGGTCGTAACAGCCACTGCGCTTGTGCGCGACAACGCTCTGTGGATCGAATGTGCTCGCCGTTTCGAAAATATGCGGATCGCAGTGCCTGACGATGCGACGATCGGCGATTGGCCAACTGGGGTGGCCGTCAAGCAATTGCCAACAGCTTTGGGCAAAGGCACAAGCCGATTCTGGATGCGTGGTTTGAATTCCACTGTTAGAGATTGGCACCCGGACTTAGTCCACGTCTGTAGCGAACCGTGGTCGCCGACCTCGCAAATGATCGCAGGCAGCGGAACTCCTTTTGTCCTCCACAGCGCCGAAAGTGTCATTGCTTCGGCTCCGCGACTTTCCCGAATCCGAAGAATAGGCATGAGACGCGTGCTCAATCTTGCCGATGGCTATGTCAGCTGGGGTCGGACTGGTATGGCTGCCATGCGTGATGCAGGACTTCCTGACAGCACCAAATCGTTGGTCATGTCAGCTGCACCACCTGACCCGCGCTTGTTTCCCAGGCAGCTAGCCCGGGAAGGCGAGCCTCCGTTGCGCATAGCGTTCGTTGGTCGTCTTGTCGAACAAAAAGGCCTAGAAGATCTCTTGCTTGCCGTCGCTATGCCTCAATTGACCGAACGAAGCGAGGTCCGGGTACTCGGGGCCGGTCCGGAAAGGCCGAGGTTCGAGAAACTGGCTGAGAAATACGGCATTCCCGTAACATTCTTGGGTCCGGGCGACGAGCGTTCGGTGTTAGACCTGCTGGCATGGTCCGATGTATTGGTAGTGCCATCGCGATCAACGGTGCGCATTCAGGAGCAATGGGGCCGCGTGATCGTAGAAGGAATGCTTGTAGGAAGAGCCGTAATCAGCTCTGACTCCGGGGAGTGCCCTCACCTCACCGGTGATCCTGAGATGATCTTTGAAGAGGGCGACTCTGTTGGGTTGGCCGCAATACTAAATGCGCTCTCTACCGATACGGAATTGCTGGCCCGAAAGCAACATGAGGCCTGGTTACGGGCAGAACAATTCAGCCCTTCTGCCATGGCACAAGATATCCACCATTTCTGGTGCGAGGTCCTTGGAAGCAAGGATTCAGCTGCTGTTGAGTGAGAGGGTAAATGTGCGTTTCTGATCCAACGTCGCAAACTGCGAGTAGTTGTCTCCATCTTGAGTCCAGCCGTCTTCGCCGCGGGCGCTATATCCAGCTGGAGCTATGACGTGAACAGTGATCGTTGGAACGGTCCACATCGGTTGAGGGTCTGCCGTTGACACATACTTTAGTGAGTTGGACCCATCAGAGAAAGTTCCTGCAGGCAGGTTATAAGTGACAGTCAGCAACGCAGTCTGGCCCGGATCAGCAGAACTGACGCTCTCCAAAAATGTGCGTCCGGCAGCGTCACGATATGTTGGCTGTGGCCTCACTGATCCTGGGACGCCGCCGCTGACGGTAAGTCTGGCCTGCTGGGACTTGTCGGGAACGTAAACCACATATCTGTTGATTGCGCGCCGGTCGGTGTATCCAAAACCGGTTAACGGAGCACCTTCTGTCGGCGGGGCAGCGTTGGTGACTTTGATCTGCTCGGTGACCGACGCCGAACCGTCCGGTTGGAGCCGGACTTCCCGATCAATCGATCGCTGCTGATACACCGCAACTTTGTTTGGACTGCTCGTCGTGTAGACACCGAAGTAGTCGCCGGTGCCCGGTGACAAACCACCGTTAACGTCAAGTCCTGCAAGATCGGCAGTCAACTTTGGATTGCGCATGTACACCTGGAAATGACGACCAGGTGCAACGCCCAACAACGCACTAGCCACCTGGGGTAGAGACTGCATTGACTTCATTCGGCCTTGCAGTGCAGCCATTAGTTGGTTGTTCTCGTCGTGCCGTTGCGTGTTCTGCTCACCGGTTGAATTCTGATAGGCATCGATCAGTACTTTCTGACCCAGATTGTCTCCAGTCAGCTGTGTTCCGTTGGTTAGCTGCACAGGGCCAGTCTTGTTGAGTATTGCTGCTATAGCAGTTGTGTCGATCGCAATGACACCGTCAATATGACCTTCGCCTCCGGCCTGCCAGGCGCGCGCCATTTCCTCGCCGCTGACAGTGAAGTCCGGGTACAAGTTTGAGTTGACGAACAGACTCTTGGCATCGCGCGACGAATAGTACGGTTTGCCGGCAATGTGCTGCCAGGAAATCTGCGCAGGACCGTTCGGACCAGCCGGAAAAATGTCGCTGCTGACTTGCCCCGACAGCGGGATCGTCATCTTGCCATTGTTGAAACGCAACAACATCGCCGAAAGCGGCGCCCCACCCGTCGGGAACAGCTCGGCTGGATTCAGGATGGCGACTAAGTACTGCTTCTGCCCGTGGCCCCCTAGTGCATCGGGAAGGTTCGGCCAAGCGGCATTTGCAACGGAAACTGCATCGCGCATCGGCGTTACTTTTTCGAGTGCAGCTGCTTTTACTTGAGAGAAGCCGGGAGCAGAGCTGATCTCGGATAGGTAAGCCTCGGAAGCAGCCAACGAATCGTTCATTTTCTTGACCGAGGGCCCCATGGATGGCAGCCGTGCCAGATCGAAAGAACCGTTTGAGAATGCTGGCGGATTTCCGTCACTTCCGTTCACTGTGGCCAGCAGGTCAATTCCATTGCCAGCAGCCGCAGTCAAGTTTGCTCCAGCATTTATCGAATCAGCGACGCTGTTCGACAACGTCGAAAGACCGGGCACAACACTCATGGCGTCAAATGCTGGCTGGGATACGAGCGCTTGAGCGGTATTCATGGATGACTGCGCTGAGCCGATATCTGCAGACGCGCCAGCGACGTCCCCCGACTTCCCGGCTGATATCGCAGATTTTGCGTCGAGCGCACCTGAAGCTGCAAAGGCACCTGCGGCGACCGTCGACATAACGAACTGCGCAAGAAGAAGGCAGATCCCAGCCGCGAATGCCGCGATCGCAATGACGAGGACCAAGCGACCACCGCTGAGCGGCTGGCGGCTCGATTCAGGCATCCGTGCCCTCCCCTTGCTGAATGTGTTGTCTGCTTAACGAACCACCATGTGACGCATCCCGTGAACTACGGGTTCCCCCCGTCTTAGCTTCGTCGATTGTACCTAGGCTCGTTCCAACCGCTCTAACTGCTACGGAGGGTGACGATGACGCAAGGTAGTCCGAAAAATGATTAACCAATCACTAGCCCAAATGGCTGCCTGTGCCTCGTTGTCTAATGACAAACCCTCCCCACTAGTGATTACTTTTAGTCATGGGTCACACATCTTCTGGTCGTCGCGTTTTCACCAGTCTTTTGGTTGCCGGTGTCGCTGCGAATCTGCTCGTCATCGGGGCTGTTAGCGCCGCTCCAGCCCAAGCAACGAGCACGACCGTCCCCGCGTCGTTATTTGGCATGTCCATAAACACATTGAAGGACTCCGCACCAACTACGGGCGCAAACACGCTTCGGCTATGGGATGAGGGCATTGCCTGGAACAATGTGCAGTGGCAGGGTGACGGTTCGTATGACTGGTCGAACTTCGACAAAGTGATGGCCAATGCGGAAGCTTCTGGAGTCACGGACTTTGAGTATGTGCTTGGATCACCCCCGCGTTGGGCGACGGCTAATCAACCGGAACCATCCCAATCCCCTGTGGCAGAGCGTGCGGGCATCGGCACCACTCTTTTTCCAGACGACCAAAACAAATACCTCGAGTATGTGAGCCACGTTATGGCTAAATACCCGCAGATCAAGGCTTACCAGATTTGGAACGAAGCAAATCTTACCGATTACTACCGGGGAGACCCCATTGCCTTGGCGAACCTCACCAAGGCAACCTACGAATTGATCAAGGCACACGATCCAACGATTAAGGTGGTGGGTGCTGGGTCAGTATCGAGAGCCGGTCGATACGACGCAGGGACGTTTAACTACAAATATCTCAACAGGCTGAAGGAACTTGACTGGCCGATCGATGCAAACACGGTCACGACCTACCCCGACTGCACTGACACTCTTGGCAAAGTCCCCACACCGAGCGTGAACGCCTGTTCGGCCGTTCTGCCAGCTTTAGGTTTTGCGGATCTGCGGTATGCCACGCAGGCCTATAAAGACTTGGGCGCAACCGATGCTGGCAAGGAAGTCTGGATTGCCGAGATGAACTACACCGGTTTGTCCGGAACTACCGACATGGGTGATAGCAACGACCGGGCACTTGTGGCGCGCGCATACCTCGACGCCCAGCAATACGGTGTCTCCCGCTCGTATTGGTACAGCTGGCGAGGATGGGATGGCTCCGGTGTCCAAATGAACAGCGATGCAACCTCAGCCGCGGCTGTTGCATACAAGGCGGTTGAGGACTGGATGAGCAACCAGACGTGGGATGGCTGCCGAGTCGACGCAAGCACACAAGTGACGACCTGTGGAATGAGCGACGGGGCGCGTCAAGTGGTGTACGTCAACGCAAATACAAGTCCGGTGACGGCACCAGCAGGAGCGAACGAGATTTGCGATCTCAATGGAGTTGACTCATGCACACCATTGACAGCAGGCAGCATCTTTAACGCCACGCGTGAGCCAGTTCTGCTCAAGGGCTCAGGTATGTCCTTTACCCCACCCACGGCACCGGCAGCTCAACCAACTGGGCTTGGCGCAATCCCGAGGGACGGCGAGGCAGTCGTGACTTGGCAGGCACTTCCGGGAACTGCCGATGGCGGCCAACCGATCATCAGCTACGAAGTAGTCGCCACACCCGCCAACGAAGTTCATTCCGCAGGAAGGGCAGCCTCCGGTAGCCATTCGTGCACAGCCATTGCACCGGCAACTTCCTGCATTATCCACGGGCTGACGAATGGCGTGACTTACGTAATATCCGTCTCGGCCATTAACTCAATTGGCCAAAGCACCCACGTTTCTACGGTCACTATCAAGGCTGGCCGTAGCAGCCAAACACTGAAAACCAGCTTGCCGAAGGTGGGTCATTTCCAAAAGAAGATCAATCACACGCGCGTAACGGCGACCGGCCACCACGTCGTCTGGAAGAGCTTGAATAAGAGGATCTGCCAGGTCACCAGCTCGAAAATCATGTTCGGCAGCATCAAAGGCGCATGTCGAGTACGGGCAACGGCGATCGGTGATCTGAACTATGCGCCGATGAACACCGTCTCCACGATCAAGGTTCGGCCGTAACCGAGAACACCGACAACAACCACCGACAGTTACACGTTGAAGCGGAATTCCACGACGTCGCCGTCGGCCATGATGTAGTCCTTGCCTTCCATCCTGACCTTGCCCGCCGACTTCGCGTCTGCCATTGAACCCGAGCTCACCAGATCGTCAAACGACACAATCTCGGCTTTGATGAACCCCTTCTGAAAGTCGGTGTGAATCACGCCTGCTGCCTCGGGCGCTGATGCACCCCGCTCGATCGTCCACGCCCGCGCT
>JAHEXM010000071.1:0-3403 GCA_023252115.1 Micrococcales bacterium
GTTGAGGCGTTGATCCCGCTTAGCGTGGATAGCTCACACATCAGCGCTTATGTTGATGGTGATGTCGGCCTAGTCGAGATTGACCTTCACCTCAATGGCGAAGTGCCCGGTTCCGCTCTGTTGCGAGTCGGCGAGGTCGAATATTCGGTGGACCCGGAGCTCGTTGATGGTCGGTCCGAAATCGGTGCCACCGTCCGAATTGAAAATCCCCAGCTGTGGTGGCCGCACACCCACGGTGCCCAGCCGCTATATCCGGTCTCACTCATTGTCGATGATCAAGTTATCGAGCTAGGTCGTGTCGGCTTTCGCACGGTGACGGCTGACCGCAGCTCCAACGGATTCGCGTTGAGCATCAACGGCGATTTGGTCTTCGCTCGCGGCGCTTGTTGGGTGCCGCTGGATGTCCTGGCGCTAAACGCCGGGCGCGAAAAAATGCGCGAGGCAATCCAGCAAGTGGTCGATGCTGGCATGAACATGATTCGAGTTCCCGGAACGATGGTCTACGAAGACGCGGACTTTTGGGACTATTGCGATGAACTTGGCGTGCTGGTGTGGCAGGACGCGATGCTCACGACGTACGACCCACCGAGTGATCCGGAATGGCTTGACGAATTCAAACTCGAACTGACCCAGGTGCTGACTCCGCTCGCGCATCGGCCATCGATTGCGGTAGTCAGCGGCGGCAGCGAGACCGAACAACAGCCGACGATGCTCGGTCTCGATGACTTTGAGATGCCAGCGATCGAAACAGTCGCACCCGATGTTGTCGAGAGTGTCCTGCCCGGTGTTCCCTATGTGACATCAACACCATCCGGTGGCGACATTGCGACGCACAACGGTTCGGGAATCGCTCACTATTTCGGCGTCGGCGGATATCTGCGACCGCTTACTGATGCGCGGCTGGCTGGTGTTCGTTTTGCCGCCGAGTGCCTGGCATTCTCGATTCCGCCTGAGGCAGACACAGTCGAAGAATTCTTTGGTGGGCCAGCCGCCGCAGGCCAACGACCTGACTGGAAACAAGCCGTTCCACGCGATGCGGGTTCGTCGTGGGACTTCGAAGATGTGCGCGATTTCTACACACACGAAATATTTGAAGTCGAACCAACACTCGTGCGTTACAGCGAACCTGCTCGGGCTTTGGATCTGGGACGCGCAGCCGTTGCCAATGTCATAGCCGCAACGTTCGCCGAGTGGCGGCGGCCTGGGTCACCGTGTGACGGGGCATTAGTACTGTCGTTGCGCGACCTGATTCCGGGTGCCGGTTGGGGTTTGGTTGATTCGCTGGGACGCATCAAGGCGCCGATGTTTGCTTTGCGCAATGTGTTAGCTCCGATAGCTGTCACAGTCACCAACGAGGGCCTCGACGGATTAGCGCTTCATGTCTGCAACGACCCGAATGAACCCATTGACACCAATCTTGCTGTCGAAGTATTTGATCGCGCTGGAAACTTGGTACTCGAGGCAACGCAAAGGGTGCACGTCGAGGGGCGCGGGTCTCTCACCATCTCGCTTGATTCCGTGCTCGGCAGGTTTCGTGATGTGTCGTATGCCTACCGGTTCGGTCCGCAGGTCTATGACGCGCTGAGGGTAACGCTCGGCGCGGGGCTGGCCACGCAGACTTACTTAATCGATGCACCATGGCGAGCAGAACAGGGTGACCCAGGATTGTCGGCAACTGCCCGGCCAAAGGGCGACGGCCAATGGGAAATCACCGTGACCAGTGAGCAGTTGGCCGAGTGGGTGGCACTGGATGTGCCTGGCACGCAACTGAGCGATTCGTGGTTTCACCTATGCCCGGGCGAAACTCGCTCCCTTGTGGCAACCGGTGACATTCCCCGATTTGCTGGCACAGTTCGCGCGCTCAACGCGGTGACCGAGCAGCCCATTGTGCTCGAATAACTGGCCACTCATCGGCGATGATGCTGTAGTACACCGAATCGCGCATCGTTCCATCAGGACGTCGAATGTGGCTACGCATGACACCTTCACGATGCATCCCCATGGCTTCCAGGGCTCGTTGCGCTGGAAGGTTCAAATTGTCGGTCCGGACGGCGAGGCGTTCGACGCCCAGCGCACCGAAGGCGAAGTCATACAGCAGCAGTTTCATCCGTTGGTTGACTCCGGTGCCCCAGTATTCGGGAGCCAACCAGGTGAATCCTGACTCAATGGTGTCGTTGGCGCTGTCATAGTCATACAGCGAGATGTTGCCCGCGATGGCGCCGTCTACTTCGACCAAATAGGCCACGCGCCGACCGCTGGACCGGTCTCGATTCCATTTGTCGATCAACGCCTGCATCTGAGCGGGAGATTGCGGTTTGACCGCTGGCATCCACTGCCACACTCGCGGATCTTTGATGGTGGCAAACAGCTCTGGACCCGACGTGTCACTGGGGGCCACGAGGCGCAGGTCGCCAGTACCGATGACATCGGGAAATTCGGGTGCTTGGGAGTCAATGATCCTGAGATACTGCCATGTGGCATTCCAGGGACCAAAAACTGCGCTTTCAGCGCAATGGTCGGCGCGTCCGGGTGGCTTGCGCCGCGACAAAGCCAGACTCGGGGTACCGTCAGTACTGAAGAATTTGGAGAGGCTGGCGCAAACAAGGGGAGTGGCGACGTGGCACGCATAGGGGACGGCGGTGATCTCCTTAAATGCTCTTTCTGCGGAAAGAGTCAAAAGCAGGTCAAAAAGCTGATTGCAGGCCCCGGTGTCTACATCTGCGACGAGTGCATCGACCTCTGCAACGAGATCATCGAAGAGGAACTCAGCGAGGCCTCAGAGCTCCAGTGGGACGAGCTACCCAAGCCGAAGGAAATCTACGAATTTCTCGGCAATTACGTCATCGGCCAAGACGCCGCCAAGAAGTCGATGAGCGTCGCCGTCTATAACCACTACAAGCGCGTGCAAGCTGGCCAAGCAGGGGCGAGCACACGCGAGGACAAGATCGAGCTCGCCAAGTCGAACATCCTGTTGCTTGGTCCCACTGGTTCAGGCAAGACGTTGCTGGCCCAGACGTTGGCCCGCATGCTCAATGTCCCATTTGCTATCGCTGACGCCACGGCCTTGACCGAAGCCGGCTACGTCGGTGAAGACGTCGAGAACATTCTGCTCAAGCTGATTCAGGCCGCTGACTATGACGTCAAGAAGGCCGAAACCGGAATCATCTACATCGACGAGATCGACAAGGTTGCCCGCAAGAGCGAGAACCCATCGATCACCCGCGACGTCTCCGGTGAAGGTGTGCAGCAGGCGCTGCTCAAGATTCTCGAAGGCACGACTGCTTCGGTTCCGCCGCAGGGCGGGCGTAAGCACCCGCATCAGGAGTTCATCCAGATCGATACGACGAATGTGTTGTTCATTGTTGGTGGCGCTTTTGCTGGCCTGGACACTTTGATTGAGCAG
>JAHEXM010000071.1:3413-7622 GCA_023252115.1 Micrococcales bacterium
CATCTTTGGCAAAGTCATGCCAGAGGACCTGCTCAAGTTCGGCATGATTCCTGAGTTTGTTGGACGTTTGCCGGTATTCACCAGCGTCACTGCGCTGGACCAAAATGCTCTGGTGCGCGTTTTAACCGAACCCCGCAATGCTTTGACCAAGCAATACCAGCGCCTATTCGAACTCGACGGGGTTGAGCTCGAGTTCAAGCCGGACGCCCTCGAGGCGATTGCCGACCAGGCGCTGCTGCGTGGCACCGGTGCGCGTGGACTTCGCGCGATCCTTGAAGAGGTTCTGCTCAACGTGATGTACGACGTGCCCAGTCGCAAGGACGTGGCCAAGGTCGTCATCACCGGTGAAGTTGTTCGCGACAACGTGAACCCGACACTGGTTCGTCGCGAAGGTGCCGCAAAGACGCGCGCCCCCCGCGAAAAGTCCGCCTAGGGTCAAGGGTTTCTAGTACTTGGTGCCGCTCCACCCATATTTGCACTGGCTGATCAGATTCGAAACAAAGTTGCAGCCATCATGTGTCTTGAACCAGCCACCAAAGGTTGCCGGGTGACTGCGACTAAATGTTGCGGTGAATGGTCCCTCGTTCCATGGCGTTGAGTGGTCAGTGAAGCGCCCGTGCCAAACATGGCCGCATGGCGAGGTCAACATCCCATCGATGTGACCCTTGGTTACCCAGTCGTAAGAGTGGTAGGAACCTGTTAGGTGGCGAGCATTCTTGCCGGTTCCATGCACCTGGATGACCATCGTTCCGTCTTGTGATGAACCGCTGATCCCATAGTGCCAGCTGCCGTTCTGGAAACAATGATTCTGCACTTTTCGAACTGAGGCCTTAACGTGTGGGCCGGACGAAACTGCGGGTGCGACACCACGTGCTGCCCCCTGGGCAGGAACGATTGAGGTCGTCGCCGGTGTGACAAATGCAACGACTCCGAGGATTCCGGTGACGCAAATTGCCATTAGTTTTTGCCGCATATCGCTCTCCTGCAGGGTTATCTCTTGATCAAGATATTTGGCCTGAATATAGTCCGGCTTCGAGCAGCCCACAACCAATTGCTCTGAGTTTCCCCAGTTTGGGGGACGGCTCACTGCGCTATTGGCTCAGGCTTCAACGCCCACGTGTGACGCACGAGACAAACATCGTTACGGGTTTTTCGTTAGATCGTTGCAACGGCGGGAATACCGAAGTTAACGAGCCATTCGGGTAGCGACAGACACCCCCCACGAGTGGTGTCCCCAGGCTCCGAGCAAAAGGAGTATTCCCATGATGAGCACAAAGAACAAGATCGTCGCAGCGGGTGCAGCAGCTTTGATCGGTGTTGCCGGTTATGGCGTTTACGCGACCACCCTCGGAGTCACCAACGCAGGCGTGAGCTTCGCCGCTGGTGCAGCCACTCAGCAACAGGTCGCCGGTTTCGGAACCGTGACAATCACGCCAGCATCGCCCACCATCGACCCTGATGGCACCACGTACAGCTTCGCCAACATCACGGTGGCCCCAGGTCAAGGTGCATCGTGGACCGGCGTTTCAGGCAAGACCTTGAACGTTCAGGGCCTTGACAGCAAGGGTGCAGTAGTCACCTCGGGTACGTACGCAATCACCGGTGCGACCACGGGCACAGTGACGGTTCCGCTGACAGCAGGCGCGAACGCCAACAACGTCACCAACTGGAGCATCGTCGTCCAGTAAGACTGATGAAACACCTGCAAGACCCAATGTGCCATCAGGCCCGGCCGGCTCAGAGCCGGTCGGGCCATGGCTCATTAACCCGGAACTTTCACCGCACCATGCAGTCGGTGTCGCCCCCAGAAAGGAGTAGGAAATGAGCATCTTGAGCCGCGCCATTCCCACTTCATGGCGCACAAGGATTGTGTTGGTGTTCATTTTGTTTGCAGCTGTCGCGGCGATGAGTTTCACCGGCGTATACGCCACCACGTTGAATGTGAGCAACGTTGGAGTGGCGACAAAGACGTGGGTAAGTGCCCAGCAGAACACCAGCACCTGCGCTCGCAGTGTTGTGTCAACAGTCCCGGTGCTGCAAAACGACAAGATCACCGGAGTCACCGTTACGTTTAGCAATTCGAATACGTGTGTCACTGCCAACGCCACGGTGACGATTGTCGATGGAAACAGCAACGTTGACTCAGGATCAGCCGCGCTTGCCGTGGGCAACAAGACAGTCACTGTTCCAATCAAAGGAAAGCCGAAGCAAAAAACGAGCTATACGTACAAGGTTTCGATCAACTGACGAACGCCCTCGGCCTTCGCCGGGAAAGGAGCCAGCCATGATGCCGCGCAAGCGCAAAGTCGCCGCGGTGGTCGTTGCTGCCCTGATCGGGGTCAGTAGCTATGGCGTCTATTCGACGACTCTAGGTGTCTCAAACACATCAACTGGTTTCTCTGCTGGTTCGGTTAAGCAAACAGACGTCACGGGATTTCCGACTGTCGCTATCGATTCGGGTACCCCGGTCTTTGACGCAGCTACATCTCAATACGTATTTGCCAATCTCAAACTCACGCCTGGTACCGGTTCAACGTGGCAAGCGATTGCGGGCAAGAAGATCACTGTCACTGCCTACAACTCTGCCGGAACCGCCATCCAAACCGGAAGCGTCACAGTTCCGGGATCGTGGTCCGGTCAAACCTCTCAAACAATTCCATTGACTGCGGGCGATGCTAACGCCGTGGCTAACTGGGGAGTGGTGATCCAATGAGCATCGACCTTCGTTCCGCAAAGCCCAGTGCAACGCCAGCGATATCAGACGACATCGAGGTCATCGAGGACGAGTTCACCCCTGAGATCACCAGCGACATGTCCGAGAAGCAACGCAAGAAGGCTTTGAAGAAAGCTGCTGCGAATCGCAAAGAAGCAGCCGATAAGGCGTTCAACAAGCGCCAGAAGTTCCTCAAGAAGCGCCAAGCAGAACGCAAGAAGGCAGCTTTGAAAGCACAGCCAATGTGGCGGCGTGCCATGCGCCAAGTTGTTAGTTGGGGTTCGCTGGTGCTCATTATTGGTGGCTTATTTATCGCAATCTTCTGGGCTGGCCTCTCGGTGGCTTTTGTTCGTACCGGTTCCATGCGACCGGCGTACCAACCCGGTGACCTAATCATTGTTGCCAGTCCAAAAATCGTGCAGCCGCAGGTCGGGTCCGTCATTGTGGCGACACCTAAGATCGGCGAGGATCAACTGCCGGCGATCGCGCACCGCATCATCAAGGTCAACGAAGACGGCAGCTTCACCACTAAGGGTGATTACAACCCGGAGCCCGACGCGTGGCGCGACTACCCCGAAAACGTTCAGCGCACGGTTGTTGCCCACGTTCCCATGGGGTGGACCAAGAACCCAGCGGTCATTGCCGTGGGATTCACCGCCGCTGGCTTATTCATGTTCTGGCCGACAAAGCCGATCGCAGAGGATGAGGAAGATCTGGATTCTGCCGAGGGGCCTGACGGCCAATCAGGTGACGGTGACGGCGATCCAAACTCCGACCCTGGAAAAGCAAACATAGACTTGGCGGACCAGCCAGATCCCCAGAAGGAACTGGTCGGACCCGGTAGCGGCAGGCGCTAGCGGCTCGAGACCCGTAAGGGGCGCCAATGAGCACTGCCGCCCGCGGATCTCAGATATCGCTGACCACTGATGGCGACCTCGATGAAGTACCAAACCGAAAATCCCGGCTCCGAAGTTGGACCGGGAACGCGGCATTTGTACTCGCACTCTTGTTGATTATTGTTGGGCTGAGATGGATCGGCTTGACCGTCGATCCCGTCATGAGCGGTTCAATGGAGCCAGCAATTTCCACCGGCTACCTGGTCGTGAGCATCGGGCACGACTTTGTTACGCCGCATGTCGGTTCGGTCATCGTCTTTGACGAGGATGTCGACGCTGCTTCGCCTGGTCCGGAATCCATTCTGCACCGGATTGTGGCGGTCAACCCCGACGGTTCATTCGTCACCAAGGGCGACAACAACGCTGTCGCCGATCCTTGGTCTGTGCGTCCGGATCAGGTTTCCCGAGTATTGATCGGGGACGTTCCGACCGGTTCGCTGAATTAGTTCGTCTATTTGTCGTGAGTCGCCTTGGTTTGGCGTCGTCGTGCGAACCAGAAGATTCCCGAAGCGGTGCCAATAAATACAGCGCCCCACAGTCCGTGCGCATGGAGGCCGGCAATCATCGCTTGCTTCTGAGAGTCATTGATTTCGTTCACTT
>JAHEXM010000072.1 GCA_023252115.1 Micrococcales bacterium
TTGATTCGTACCCGGGTGCAGTTGTTTTGGTGACACATGACGTTGGTGCCGTCGACGCACTTAATCCCGAACGGGTTTTGTTGTTGCCAGATGGTGATGAAGACATGTGGAACTCTGACTATCGTGATCTTGTGGCACTGGCATGATCAACTCGTCTGATCAAATGTGACGTGATCGACATCACTTCAACCCGTGCCGGTGTAGCGATTTTATTTCGGTTGGCACAAGATGTGTCGCGACGGGTCCGCAAAAGCGGGTCACCCCCACGTCTAGCAGGAGGTCTCCGTGGCTGAGATTCCAAAGGGCCGACGAGTTACTGGTTCAGAACGCGACAAGCTCGCGATCGACCTCAAGAAGAAGTACAGCGGCGGAGCAAGCATTCGTCAATTGGCTGAAGCAACTGGACGTTCCTACGGCTTCATTCATCGCGTGCTCTCCGAGTCGGGTGCTTCACTTCGGGGTCGCGGCGGCGCAACGCGCGGCAAGGCCAAGAGCAAAGCGAAAAAGAAGTAGCAACTGAGTCTCGAAGCTGCAATGTCTAACGGGGTATCGATCGACCCAGCGCTGCTGGCGGCCGGTGGCATCACCGTTGACATTGCTGAACCTGTAGTAACTGTCACCCTGGCAAGACCGGAAGCTCGTAACGCGCAAACGCCCGCCACATGGCGGGCGTTAGCCGCAATTGGGGCAAGTCTTCCCGATAGTGCGCGCGTGGTCATCCTCAAAGCGCAAGGGTCTTCGTTTTCGGCGGGACTCGACAAGCGGATGTTCGCTGACGGAATTGACGGTGAACCGTCATTGGTCGAGTTGTCACAGATGACGGCCGAAACCGCCCACGAGCTGATTGATGGCTACCAGCAAGGGTTCACCTGGTTCCGCTACATCGATGCCGTGAGTATTGCGATCGTTCAGGGGCACGCTGTGGGAGCCGGATTTCAGTTGGCATTGGCAGCCGACATGATCGTGGCGGCCGACGATGCAACGTTTTGCATGAAGGAGCCTGCGCTGGGTCTTGTACCCGACCTTGTGGGCACTTGGCCGCTAGTTGAGGCCGTGGGCTACTCACGCGCGCTCGAGATCTGTGCCACTAGTCGGTGGGTGTCTGCCGAACAGGCAGTCAGCTACGGTTTTGCTGTCGCTGCAGCGCCACTGGCAGAGGTCGAAGGAGTAGTCCAGCAAATTGTTGATCAGATTGTGGCTGCACCTGCCGGCGCCATCGCGGAGACGAAGCGATTGCTTCGTGATGCGTCAGGTCGAACCCGCGAAGAGCAACGGCTGGCCGAGCGGCAAGCCCAGGCCCGCCGAATTGCTGCCCTGGCAAGTCAATAGCTCAGGCTGCAATTGCTGGGACGGCTCGAGATACCGGGAATGAACCAATTACCCCTCGCGTTCCTGATAAACACATAGGGGAGGCGTTGCTGTGTCAATGCATGGTGGGATGGGTCCGTGGTCGACCATGCGGTCGTTCACCCGCGACCCCACGGTAAGTAAGCAAAAGCTCGCGCCGGGCACAGTCCGGCGGATCATGTCGTATGCCAGGCCATATCGACGGATCATCATTTTCTTCCTGATCACTTTGGTCATCGATTCACTCTTGGTCGTTGCGCAGCCGCTGATCTTTCGCCGAATCGTTAACGATGGAATCACCCCCGGAAACGCTGCAGTTGTGACTTCGATGGCGATTCTGGTTGCCATCGTCGCGGTAGTCGATGCCGGACTTGGATTGATCAGCCGCTATTGGTCATCGCGTATCGGTGAAGGGTTGATCTACGACTTGCGCTCGGCCGTTTTCGGGCATGTGCAGCGCCAACCGATCGCATTCTTTACTCGGACCCAGACTGGCGCTTTGGTGTCGCGCCTGAACAATGACGTGATTGGTGCCCAGCAGGCATTTACTTCCACTCTGTCTGGCGTCCTGGGCAATGCGATTCAGCTGGTAATCGTGTTGATCACGATGCTTATTCTGTCGTGGAAGATCACCTTGGCAGCGCTCATCCTGCTTCCGCTGTTTGTGCTTCCTGCCAAATGGTTGGGTCGCCGACTACAGGGCCTGACGCGTGAACAAATGATCCTCAACGCCGACATGGGCACTCAGATGACCGAGCGGTTCAATGTTTCGGGCGCGCTGCTGGTCAAACTATTTGGCCGTCCTAAAGATGAGGATGAGCTATTCGGGGGTAAAGCAATTCGGGTGCGCGATATCGGAATTCGCATCGCGATGATGAACCGCTATTTCTTGACCTCGCTGACACTGGTCGCCGCAATGGCGACGGCACTGGTCTATGGGGTCGGCGGAAACTTGGTCATTGACGGTGCGATGTCGCTCGGAACATTACTAAGCCTCACCCTGTTACTCGCCAGTTTGTATGGACCGCTGACCGCACTGTCCAACGTCCGGGTCGATGTAATGACCGCCCTCGTAAGCTTCGAACGAGTTTTCGAAGTGCTTGACCTTCCGCCTCTCGTGACTGAGAAAGAGGACGCGGTCGACATTCGCACGGGACCAGTCGGTGTCGAGTTGGATGACGTTGTCTTCCACTACCCATCGGCAGATGAAGTCTCGTTGGCTTCGCTCGAATCGGTCGCACGTTCTGACACTCATCCGCACGATGACGTCATCAAGGGGATCTCGTTCAACGTTGACCCTGGTCAGATGGTGGCGATCGTGGGACCGAGTGGCGCTGGTAAATCTACGCTTACCCAGTTGATCGCTCGTTTGTACGACACCACAAGCGGGACGGTTCGCGTCGGTGATGTCGATGTCCGAGACGCAACGTTCGCTTCGCTTCGGGCAAGCGTTGGTGAAGTAACCCAAGACGCGCATCTGTTCCATGACACGATGCGAGCCAACTTGTTGTACGCACGGCCCGACGCGACCGAGGCGGAACTAATTGCGGCATGTGACCGTGCACAGATCGGCGACCTCATTCGCTCCCTGCCCGATGGTTTGTCGACGGTTGTCGGGGATCGTGGCCATCGACTGTCTGGTGGCGAGAAGCAACGGTTGGCGATCGCGCGTTTGTTGTTGAAGGAACCGGCGGTTGTCGTGCTTGACGAAGCAACAGCTCACCTGGACAGCGAGAACGAAGCAGCAGTGCAGCAGGCACTCACGGTTGCCCTAGAAGGCCGCACGTCAATTGTTGTTGCGCACCGCTTGTCAACCATTCGTGATGCTGACGAGATCTTGGTTGTAGCCGATGGCGTCATTGTCGAACGTGGGCGGCATGAGGACTTGCTCAAGCGCGGCGGCTTGTACACCGACCTGTACCGAACGCAATTCGCTGAGCAACAGGAATCACAAGACGCTGCGACTGAAGCTGCCTGCGAATTGTGTGGTTCTCACGCCGTTCGCAAAGATCCGCCATCGACGGCCACCACCGTCCCAGTGATGTAGGACGCGGCCGGCGACAGCAAAAACGCAGCGACCCGGCCAAATTCTTCTGGCTCGCCATAACGGGCCAGCGGAATACTTGCCTCGGCGCGGCGACGGTTACTGTCTGGGCTTCCAGTGCGCGCATCAAGTGCAAATGTTCGATCGGTGGCGAACCGTCCGGGCATGATCCCGTTGACGCGAATCCCGCGCGGACCCAGTTCGTCAGCCAAGTCCTTGATGACCATCGCCAGCCCGGGACGCAGACCATTGGAAATTGCGAGTCCCGGAATCGGTACCTTTGCTGATGTCGATAGAACGAACAGAATTGACGGGCCTGATCCGGTGAAGTTTTCCGTTCGATGATCCATCGCCGAGGCAACAGCCCGGGCGACTCGCAATGCACCCAAAAAAACCGTCTCGAACGATTCGCGCCACATCTCGTCGGTCGCCATCAGTGCGCTGGCCGGTGGTGGTCCGCCGACGCTGATTAGAGCGCCATCGAGTCGCCCGAATCTGGCTACTGCTGCAGCTACTACGCGTTCAGCTGTGGGCTCCTCGCCGATATCGGCCGCGATCCCGACAGCGTTGTCGGGCCCGAGGTCATCTACAGCAGCGTGAACTGCTTCTTCGTCGCGTGAGGCGATGAGGACTCGTGCACCTTCTTGAACCAGGCATTGTGCACCGGCCTTGCCAAGTCCAGCTGATCCTCCGGTCACAAGGAACGAGTGGTCGGTAAGGCCGAGGTCCATGCTTTTATCGTGGCGCGTCCAATGGCTCGGAGTCTTGCGAGCGTGCGTCAGGTTCGGCCGCTTGAGGGTCATCCGCATCATCATCCCCATCATCACGCTCGCGCTTCTGCCATTTGGCTTCGCGACGAACCAAGATGAACCACCCGACGATGGCCATGACTGAAAAGGCAATCCACTGCATGGTGTACGACAAGTGAGGACCGTCATCTTGCTGAGGTAGGGGGATGAGGGTCAACCCATCGGCCTGGGCAGGTTCAGATGAGGTGAGGTTGATGTAGCCGGAATAGACCGGTGCTCGCAACTGGGTAGCGGCACGGTTGACGTCCAGCCCGGTTACCTCGCCGCGCGGAATGTCTGATGCTTCCGATGCCGGTCCAGACTCTGATTGCTGCAGCACACCGGTCACCTCGACTGGCCCGGCCGGCGGTGGCGGCGCGATCGGAGCAACGCTCGCATCGCCTGTCGCGGGTACCCAGCCGCGATTGACCATCAGAATCGTCCCGTTTGTGGTGACCAGAGGGGTAGCTACCCAAAACCCGGTGTCGTCGTTGATGGTCTTGAGGCGAACCAACACCTGAGCGGCTTCGTCGTATTTACCAGTTGCACTGACGACTCGCCATAAATTCGCCGAGTTCAAGGATGCCCCCGGTGTGGCTAACTCGCCGACCGGCACGGGCTGTTGATGAGCATTGGCAGCGACTTCGGCATTGAGTGAATGCCGTGCCTGGTATCGATGCCATTGCCACTGGGACAGCATCAAGAAGACCAGGATCAGGATCGGGACCAGAGCTGTAATCGCGATCCAGCGCGGTTGGCGCAAGAATCGGTACACGAAGCGAGACTAACTGGTGGGACTCGTCCGGTCTGGATGCCCGGGGGGCAGTTGGGCGGTGTCGGCGATGATCATCGGTGGCATCGGCTGAGGATCGCCATTTTCGTGCCCGGCGTTGGCCATCACTACGGCGATATAGGGCAGCGTTACCGCGGCGATCATCAGGATCAGGCCCACGATGACCCAATGCAGCGCAAAGCTGACAAAAACGGCCCCGAGGAAGCAGGCGGTGCGAATTCCCATGGACCACAAATAGACACGGGTGCGTGAGCCCAGGTCGTCCGAAAGCGGTGGGCGCGCATCAGTGATGCGATAGAAGTCATCTCGCCGTGCCATACCTCTACCGTACGGCTCTGCTGGGCACGCGGCTACTGCTAGCGGGGTGCGAGTATGAGTTGATTTCGATTGTCGACTTTGGAGGAATCGTGGCTGAGCGCACATATGGACTGAGCGAGATCGTCGGAACCTCGGAAAAGGGTGTCGATGCAGCAATCAAGAACGGCATCGATCGGGCGTCTCAATCACTTTGCCACCTTGACTGGTTCGAGGTGACCGATATTCGTGGGTACATCCGCGATGGCAGCGTGCATCACATGCAGGTCACGATGAAGTTGGGGTTTCGGATGGAGGATCCGAAGTAGGGGGTTCCCCACTCTTTTGTTCGGTCGCGCGCATATCGTCGAAGCGGTCCGAGAAACGTGCGACAAAGAACAGCCCAAACAACAACCAGGTTGCAAGGCCCCCCGCAAAAAAAGCGACTATAAAAACTAACGCGAGATATACCGTTGATGTCCATGCTGCGGACGGCGGAGAAGTGATTGAGGCGCGTTCCTCGGATTTCGCCAGATCTGGGTGTTTCGCTAGCCAAAACGACATGGCTGTCGCCGAGGCCGCAATAAAGCACATTGTTCCGATATAGAAAGCGACCGTCGTGTTGTTGCGGTTGTCGCTGAGCAGGTTGGTCGGAAACGGCAGTACCACCACCGCGAATAACCACAAGAAGTTGATTTTTATCAACGTGCCGTCGACGTATTCTATTTTGTCGAAGAGTTGATGGTGGAATAGCCAGAATATGGCGATAACAAAAAAACTCAGCAGGAAGCTCAGAATGAGGTCGTGATACCCGTTCCATAGAGCGGCGAATACATTGCGGTGCGGCCATTGCGACTCTGGCGGCAGAGTCACGTCCGATAGCGGCAAAATGAGCAGCGTCATTGCGATTGCTGCTACTCCGTCGCTGAAAGAGACAAGTCGACCGGCCTCATACAGATTCCGCTGCCGACTCTCGTCAACCTTGGGCACCGACATGCGCGACATTCTGGCAGGCTGAACCCATGGCCCAAGCACTCATTTTGATGCGCCACGCCAAATCCGCGTGGCCGATAGGAACTGGGGATAAGTCGCGGCCATTGGCAAGTCGGGGCCGTCGCGACGCACCTGCTGCTGGAGTGTGGATTGCCGGGCATTGCCGCGAACCGGACATCGTGCTGGTCTCGCCAGCGGTCCGTACCCAGGAGACGTGGCAGTTGGTGAATTCGAAGCTGGATGTCTCGGCTGATCGGGTTGCGACAGATGATCGCTTGTACGCGGCGTCTTGGTGGGACCTACTGGATGTCATTCGGTCAACGGCTCGGGACTGCGAAACACTGATGTTGGTGGGCCACAATCCGGGTACCGAGGATTTGGCCGATGAACTCGTTGGTTCGGGTGACCCCAAACTCATTCGCCAGATGCGTACGAAATTTCCGACCGCGGGAGTTGCGGTACTTAGTAGCGAAAATCCATGGACAACCTGGGGCTCCGACGTTGCCCACCTCGATGCCTTTCGGGTTCCCCGCGGCTGATCAGTCTTGGGCTTCTTCGACTTCCTCGCGGGTGATTCCGAGCAGATACAACACGGAGTCCAGGTACGGGACGTTGACTGCGGTGTCGGCGGCATCCCGCACGGCCTGTTTGGCGTTGAAGGCGATACCCAGACCGGCGGCCTCGAGCATGTCCAAGTCATTCGCCCCATCACCAACTGCGACAGTGCGGTCTAGCGGAATACCAAGTTCATGCGCAATATCAACCAGTGCCTGCGCCTTACCGGCTCGATCAATCACATCTCCGGTTGTCTTGCCGCTCAGCTTGCCGTCGATGACTTCAAGGCGATTGGCTCGGACATGTGTCACGCCAAGTTCCGATGCCAGTGGATCAATCACTTCATGAAAGCCGCCACTCACCAGAGCAATCCGGTAACCGAGACGTGTCAGTGTTCGACACAAGGTCCGAGCGCCAGGGGTTAACTGGATCTCGCCTCGCACTTTTTCCAGGACTGACTCCGGGCAGCCTTCGAGCAGTGCTACTCGTGCATGAAGCGACTGTTCGAAGTCGAGCTCGCCAGCCATTGCACGCTCGGTTGTTTCACGCACGGCTCCGTCGCAACCTGCGTGCCTGGCAATCAATTCGATGACTTCGTCCTGAATCAACGTGGAGTCAACATCCATCACGACGAGTTTTGACCCACGCCGCGCAATGCCCGGACGTTGCACTGACAGGTCGACACCCACATCAGCTGAGGTGGCGGCCAGAGCGACGCGAAGCTTGTCGTGGTCAGCGCCTGACACTTCGAGTTCTAGGGCAGTCACCGGATACGACGCAACGCGAATGATGCGATCAATGTT
>JAHEXM010000073.1:0-7072 GCA_023252115.1 Micrococcales bacterium
AATAAAATGAGGACCCGGTTCCAGGTCCTCATTTCACAAAGTAGCGGGGGCAGGATTTGAACCTGCGACCTCTGGGTTATGAGCCCAGCGAGCTACCGAGCTGCTCCACCCCGCGTCGGTATTGCCAGTTTAGCCCACCTTTGTCGTTGGCGGGTTAGTCAGGCTTGATCGCCGCAAGTGAAGCAGGCGTTACGGCTGCCGCCGAGCCCTTGTTCTTGGACAACTCTTGCTGCGCGGCTTGCGCCCGAGCAAGTGCCTCTTGCAAGCGCTTCTGCGCCTTGCCGTAAGCCGCGAAGTCCCCGGCCTTCAGGGCAGCTTGTCCATCGTTGTAAGCATTTTGAGCATCATCAAGCGCAGCCGCGAGTCGCGCAATCGCCGATGTCTTCGGTGCGGGACCCGGCTTTGGATTCGGCCCAGGAGTCGGCCCAATCACCGGCGCCAGTCCGACCTTCGCAAGTCCAGCGGCCAACGTGTCTTCCATGGCAACTTTGTCTCCAAAGCCGACAAGGATCTTTTGCAGAAGCGGATACCCATCTTGAGATGCCCTGACATACACCGGCTCGACGTACAAAATTCCGCCGCCGACTGGCAGCGACAGCAGGTTGCCTAAGTCAACTTCGGAACCGCCCTTGCGTAGCAGCGACAATTGCGGTGCGACGATCGCATCCGATTCAAAGTTGTTTTGGACCTGGGCCGGCCCAGGAATTGTCGTATTACGCGGCAGCTGCAACACCTGGAATTGGCCAAAGTTCGGCCCCGCATCAGAGTTCACTGACATAAATGCCGCAAGAGTTTGTCTCTTGATCGGTGCATACGTCGTGGTCAAAGAAAAGTTCGTTACAGGTGATCCCGGTTGCTGCAACGACAAGTAGTAAGGCGGTTGATAAAGGTTTGACTGCTTCTTGGTCGGGTCAGTAGGAACAATCCAGAAGTCCTGGCCGCTGTAAAACGCAGCTGCGTCCGTCACGTGATAGCGCGAGAAAATCAAACGCTGAATTGCGAAACCATCTTCGGGGTAGCGCACGTGTTCAAGAATTGAAGGTGCCATTGCAGATTTCGGTTGCACCACCCCCGGGAACACTTTCTCCCACGTCTGCAGAATCGGATCCGTCGGATCCCAGCCATACAGGTCTACCGTTCCGTCGTAAGCATCGACGACGGCTTTTACTGAGTTGCGAATGTAGTTGATCTCGTCACGCGGTCCCGACGTTCCAGTGCCGACAGCTTTGACACCTGCATCGCCAACGGCGTCCGACAGCGCGACGCGCGATGAGTACGGGTAATCGTTTGACGTCGTGTAAGCGTCGACGATCCACTTCATTCGACCATCAACAACGACTGGATACGGATCAGCGTCGAGCTTGAGCCACGGCGCCGCCTTACCAACCTCGGTAAGCGGATCGCGGTCCCACAAAATCTTGGAGTCCGGGTTGATCAGACCCGACAACAAGATGTTGGGCTCTTGATACTTCGTCGCGAACAACAAACGATTGAACGGCGATCCGACGGGAACTCCACCTTTGCCGTCGTAGGTGTTGTTCTTTTGTCCATTAGCTTCAGCGTCGTCGGGATAATCCAACTCGCGCGGCGTCGCGCCGGGCCCTCCCCCAACAATCGAGTACTCAGGGGAGTCCTCACCGAAATACACCCGCGGCTGCGCAATATATAGCGCACCGGTCGGCGGAATATTCGACTCGAAGAAGACGGGCGTTCCGTTCGGCTGCTTCTGGTTATCGAAGGCGGCAACGAATCCATATCCGTGTGTGTACACGAGGTGGTCGTTCGCCCAGTTGCGTTGAGAATCTGGAACGCCGTCGAGGTTGACGTCACGAACAGATACGACCGCACCTTGAGTCTTTGCTTGTAGCGGGTAACGATCGATATCGAGCGCATTTGGGAATGAGTAGTAGCTACGAATCTGTTGCAACGCCCGAAATGTTGGCGACACAACGGACGGGTCAACAATGCGGACGTTGTTCAGGGTTCCGCTTTGGGTCGCAAGGGTCGCCCGGTCCGGAGTGGGGCTGGCGTTGTAGTCCTGGACTTTGACATTGGTTAGCCCGTACGCGGATCGAGTCGCATCGATGTTGCGTTGAATTGCTGGTGCTTCTTTCGTTAACTCACTTGGCTTAACTTGGAACTGTTGAACGATCCCGGGATACACGCCGCCGATAACCAGAGCAGATGCGACCAACAGCCCCAAGCCTGCGCCAGCCAAGGTCCACGAACGGCGAAACGCATTCACAAAGAAGAGCAGTGCACAGATGATTGCAATGGCACACAGAATCGTCTTTGCCGGCAGCAATGCATGAAGGTCGCGGTACTTGAGCCCGGTGAACCCTTGAACAAGTGTCTCGCTCTTGACTGCCAGTCCGTACCGATCCAGCCAGTAGCCGGCAGCTTTCAACAAACAAAAGATTCCCAGAATGATCGAGATCTGTGTTGCGGCAGCATCACTGACGCGCTTGCCTTGTGACTGCAAACGAATTCCGCCGTACAGGTACTGAACGATGAGGCTGGTAATGAGCGCAAGCAACACGAGCGCGAACAAGAAGCCGAGCAAGAACCGAAGCCACGGATAGGTAAACGTATAGAAACCAATATCAATCCCGAACTGAGCATCCTTTTGACCAAACGGTGTTTGGTTTCGCCACATTGACCAGGTGCGCCACTCGGACGAAGCCGAGATGCCAGCAAGTAGTCCGATCACGATCGGAACAACAAACGCCAATGGGCGACGCATTGGTTCAAGCGCTGCGCGATAACGCTCAAGGCTGATTTGCTCGGGCGTTCGCATCTTGCGTTTCGGGCGGGTTCGGTATGCGGCAACTATCGACAATCCGATGCAGAACGCCATGCCAAAGCCGAAGACCAAAAACAGCCCGACTCGGATCCCCAATTGGCGGGTAAAAACGGACGACTTTCCAATGGACCGGAACCACAACAGGTCGGTGTAGAAACCGGTGAAAATAACGAAGAGCAAGATCAGCGCGAGCACGACGGCGATAGTCGGAATCAAGATCCGCCCACGTCGGCGGGGCGGTGTTTCACCGTCCGCCGCGGGGGGCTGATTTCCAGGCGCTGCTTGGCTCACGCGAGCACCTTACGAGAGGATGCTCCCTATGACGTCCCCCGAACCCGCTTTGCGGCCAGTGACTGATGTTCTTGTAGAGATCGAACGCCATGTTTCGGCACAAGGATGGGACCAGGGACCCCGACTTTTTGCCCTTGCGCAGGCAGCAGATCTGATCAAACGGGAGCCGGAATTGGCCGCCGCTGCTGGACTCATGCCCGTTGGTCAGGCTGATTCACCGTCATCGAGCCCCGACCTGAACACCAAGTTGGTGCCGATTGAACAGGAATGGTCGCCGGGCGAGAGCTCATTGGACGAGGCCTTGGCGCTGATCGCCTGGCCAGCCGAGGTCGTCGGCGTGGCGCTCGCTGTTGAGCAGCTGATCCTGCCGCCTACCGCTGAGTCCGACATCATTGGCCAAGGACCAAAAGCCGACTCCGAAATCATTGACGCAGCAAATGAACACCCTGATCGCCAAGAAGTTCGGCTAGCGGTTGCGGTCACTCGAGACGGCCTGCGCCAGACCGTTGTTCGGATGCGAGCTCACGACGCTGACTTAGACGTTTTGATCGGTCCTGACCTTGTCGTTGGTCTGACCGAAGCACTATCCGCCACACTCGACTGACCGCTTCGCCCCGCCTCCCGCGCGCCTCCGTTCCGCAAAGTGGAACAAAGGTGTCGGACTATGGACGGAAAGTTCCACCTTGCGGAACGGGGACCGCTTTCCGCGCTCAGCGCAACGCCTTGCTCGCCGCGCGGTTCGAATTGCACGGCGCGTCTCGCCGTACGGCGAGCAAAGCGACTAGGTGCAGCGCGGAAGTTTGGCGCCCGGGCCTTCTGCGTTGAATTTTGCAAGAGCATCGATTGCGTCAGTCAATGTAGACACCTTCACGACATTGACTCCCTTGTCACCGCCGTTGCGAATGTCGGGGCAATTGCCAGCTGGCGCAAAGAACAACACGGTCCCGTTGTCGCGAGCCGCCGCCAACTTCTGCGCAATGCCGCCAATCGGCCCGACGTTTCCGTCAGGTGTGATCGTGCCAGTTCCAGCAATCTTCTTTCCGTCTGTCATTTGATTCGGAGTGAGCTTGTCGACGATGCCCATCGCGAACATCAATCCGGCACTTGGGCCACCCACATCTTCCAGCCCAAACTTGATACTGAATGGCGGAACGATCAGGGCGCCCGCCGTGATACCTGCGTACGCCTTTGATGGATCAGTTGGCAGCGCACCCAAAACGAACGAAACGTCCATGGGTTTGTCTTTTCGGATTACCGAAAAGACAACTGACTGACCGGGCGAATGCGCGCGAACTAAGGGCGGCACATCTTGCGGCTGCTTCACGGGCTTGCCATCAACGGCGCGAATTACGTCACCAACCTGCAGGTGACCCGACGCCGGACTGTTCGCAAGCACCGATGCGACAGCAACTTTTTCGGTCACCGGAATTTTGAGATAGCCCAACGCTGCACCAACAGCTGCAGATTGCGATCCGACGAATTCGACCGTGTTCTCTGCTTCGACCTGACCCTTTGATACTCCCGGCGGATACAGGTACTCGACCGGAACCACCACGTCGTCCGGACTCAGCCACCCCAACATCGCTTCCGGCAGTGTCAGGCCGCCATATGGGCCGCCGCGTTCATTAACGGTCGTCAGATCAAGTTCGCCACTTGTCGGAAACGTTGGGTGCCCACTGATCTGAATGAGCTGAGTTCCATCACTCTCACCAATCGTGTTGTACAGCGGACCGGGCGACAAGTTCAAATATGGAACGGGAATCAAAACCGCCGCGACTAAACACACAAATGCGCACAGCACACTTACGGTGGCAACCGCCCGGTAGGACTTCATCGACTTCACGCGGCGCTACTCGCTCGGCTCACTCGGACTGACCGGGCGGCGACATCGGCCGCTCGAGCACACGCGCCATTCGTCGAAGGTCAGCATCGCGATGCTTCTGATCGGGTTCGCGCGTCCGACGCTTCTCGCTCAGACTCAACAATGCAATTGCAACCACCGTCGCCAGCAGTGGAATCAGCCACCAGAGCAAAACCGTCACCCCATCAGAGTAGACAAACTCCAGCCCGCACACCGTCAGCACGCTCATTTCGCGGTCGGCGTAGTGACTGCCCATCGGCATGCCGGCCAATGAGGGCTAGCGTGGAACCACACAGTCGGATCAGCAGAAATGCTGCGAAAGGCAGGCGAGCAGCCAGATGAGCGGCAACGTTCCATTCGGATTCAACCCGAACCCGAACGACCCTGACGACCCAAGCGGCGCGTGACAAGAATTCGACATGGCGAATCTGGGAGCAGCCCTGCAGCAACTCGGCGCAATGCTCGCGGCTGGCGGCGCAAACGACAGCGACGATCCAGTCAACTGGAAGCTGGCCCATGACACCGCTCGCCAAGAGATCGCTAAGCAAGGCGACCCGTCGGTGGGTGAGTCCGAGAAACGTGCGGTCAACGAAGCCGTCGAGCTGGCCGATGTTTGGCTCGACACTTCGATGCAATTCCCGGCAACCACAGCCGGCGCAGTGGCGTGGAGCCGCAGCGAGTGGCTTGAGCAAACATTGCCAGCCTGGCAACGCATCGTCGCGCCAATCGCCGAAAAGCTTCAAGCGAGTATGCAATCGATGATGCCGCCCGATCAGCTGGGCGGAACCGAGGGATTTGATGCTTCCTCGATGCCTGCCATCCCCGGTTTGCCCGAGGGATTGCCACCCGAGATGGCAGCAATGGCTGGGCCCCTAATGGGTATGGCGAAAGCACTTGGATCGGCGATGTTCGGCATGCAAGTTGGTCAAGGCCTGTCTGCACTTGCGGCAGACGTTGTCAGCGCAGGTGATGTCGGAGTACCCCTCACCACAGGCGGCCACGCGGCGCTTCTGCCTCGCAACATCAAAGAGTTTGGCGACGGACTTGAACTACCCGAAGGTGAGCTGCTGATCTTCGTTGCATTGCGCGAAGCCGCGCATCAGCGTTTGTTTGCGCACGTGCCTTGGTTACGCGGTCGAGTCGAAGGTGCAATTGAGGCCTATGCAGCTGGCATCCGCGTGGATACGGATCGCATCTCGGAAGCCATGAGCGGAGTCGATCCAGCTAACCCAGACGCATTGGCCGAAGCCATGTCATCAGGCGTGTTCGAGCAGGAAGACACCGAGGAACAGCGGGCTGCCCTCGTCCGGTTGGAAACTTTGCTCGCCCTGGTTGAAGGATGGGTTGACGACGTCGTCGATGCAGCTGTCGCGCAACGACTTGGTTCCTATGACCGGCTGCGCGAGACGCTTCGTCGGCGGCGCGCTTCGGGTGGCCCCGCCGAGAAGACGTTCGCAACCCTCGTGGGACTCGAATTGCGGCCGCGTCGACTTCGTGAGGCGGCGGACCTGTGGCAACAGCTTCGAGTGGCCCGCGGCATTGAAGGGCGCGATGCGCTGTGGGATCACCCTGACCTGTTGCCGAGCGGCGACGACCTCGACGACATCCCAAACTTTCTGACGACTCAGACCGCGAGCGAACTAGACCCCACCAAAAAGGACGACGACGCGCCTGATGATGGCCACGGCGACTCGACTACGTCCTGACAGATCCCATACAAACGGGTGACCGTCGCTGTCACCTAGTTGCGAAGCAGCAAGCTACCGTTGCGCCGTGTCTATTCGCCCCGTTCACATTCCAGGTGTCCCCGAGGGCGTCGAAGTTCGTCGATCCGATCGACGTAAACGAAGCGTTGCCGCATTTCGCGAAGGTGATCAAACAATCGTCGTGATCCCAGCGCGAATGGGAGTTGCCGAAGCGGCGGTATTTGCACGGGACATGGTTGCCAAACTTGAAAAGCGCGATGCTCGACTTGCAGTTTCAGATGACGAACTGTCCGCGCGCGCCATCGAATTGTCTGCTCGTTACCTGCCCGGTGCACCTGAACCGCGAAGCGTGACGTGGAGTCAGCAACAAAACACGCTGTGGGGTTCATGTACTTCGATCGACGGAACCAT
>JAHEXM010000073.1:7082-7568 GCA_023252115.1 Micrococcales bacterium
CTTGTCACTGACCACGGCCCACGATTTGATCATCTGGTTGCTCGATACCCCGAGCGCGACCGGGCAACTGCATTTCTTGACGGCGTGGAGTTTGCTCGGGCAAATCTGCCCGCAAATGGCTAGGCCCGCAAATACGGCGTCAAGCGACCAAAGTATTTCTTCCCCACAACCGGTGGACAAGCCTTTGTGCAGGTGAGGCGGTGTGTCGATGATGACTCCCAAATGCTTGTCCCCATCGTGTCCCCCACTCATCCACACACATTGGGTGACCTGTCCCCAACCTGTCCCCAGAGTTCTCCACAGGGCGATCAACAGATCCGTCGACAACCATTGCGTGTTGCGTTCGGGCTCCCTAACGTCTTACAAGAACGGAGCCCCCGTCACCAAGGACTGCACTCGCAAGGGGAAGGCGATACCAGTCCAAGGAGCGGGGGCTCCGTCGCATTTCTTACCAGGTTTCGCAGGCCAATTGTGAAAATGCGCCGC
>JAHEXM010000074.1:0-5255 GCA_023252115.1 Micrococcales bacterium
TGATACTGGCACTCACTGCCGCAATCGACACCCTCGCCGACCCGGACTGATCGATACCTCGGCCAGTCGCGCTACTGGTGAGTATCAGTCATATACGACTGATACTCACCAGTAGCGGATAGTTCTAGGACCGAGGGTAAGCGGACTCTGCCGCTGCCCGCTCACCCCCGAGGGTAAGCGGGAAAACGCCCAACGAGGGCCGACACGTCGGCAGCAACGTCAGCTGACTCACCCGGATCACGCACGACTCGGCCTATCAAGCCAGCGATGTCCTTCATCTCGGCCTCGCCCATGCCTTGAGTTGTCACGGCCGGAGTACCCACCCGGATACCGGAAGCAACGCTTGGCGGTTGCGGGTCATTCGGGATGGCATTCTTGTTAAGGACAATGCTGGCGGCATCACAGCGCTCTTCAGCTTGAGCACCGGTAACACCAAGTCCTTGCAGATCCAGCAACGCAAGGTGGGTGTCAGTTCCACCGGTGACAGGTCGCATGCCTTCGGCTGCCAACGATTCAGTCAGCGCCTGGGCATTGGTAATGACCTGCTGTGCGTACTGCTGATATGCCGGTGTTGAGGCTTCTTTCAAAGCCACTGCTTTGGCCGCCACGCAATGCATCAGCGGCCCACCCTGCATCATCGGAAACACTGCTTTGTCGATCGCTGCTGCGTGCTGCTCTTTGCACAGAATCATTCCGCCGCGTGGACCGCGCAGCACTTTGTGTGTGGTAAAGGTGACAACGTCGGCGTACGGCACTGGGCTTGGTATTGCCTTACCAGCGACAAGTCCGATGAAGTGCGCGGCATCAACCATCAGGACCGCCCCGACCTCGTCAGAGATTTCGCGGAACGCAGCGAAGTCAATCAATCGCGGAATTGCCGAGCCACCACAGATAATCATCTTGGGTTGGTGTGCGCGCGCAAGCGATCGGACTTGGTCGTAGTCAATGTTTTCGGTTTCGGGATCAACGCCGTAATGAACTGCGTTGAACCATTTTCCCGAGAACGACACCTTGGTTCCGTGTGTCAGGTGACCACCGTGCGGAAGGCTCATGGCCAGCACGGTGTCGCCCGGCTTCAAGAAAGCACCGTAAGCCGCAATGTTCGCGCTGGCACCAGAATGCGGCTGCAGATTCGCGTGGTCCGCATCGAACAACGCCTTGGCTCGTTCGATACCGAGCGTCTCTGCTTTGTCGACTTCCGAACACCCGCCGTAGTAGCGGCGCCCGGGATATCCCTCGGCATACTTATTGCTCAGCGTTGACCCGAGGGCTGCCAAAACGGCCGGGCTAGTGAGGTTCTCACTCGCGATTAGCTGAAGACCACCCCGCAACCTTTCGAGCTCAGATAGCACGATGTCAGCGATTTGCGGGTCCTCGGACTGCAGCGCAGCGAAGTCTGGTCCCCAGAAAGGCACGTCGGTCATAGGTGTGAGTTTACGGGCGTACACAATCACGTCATGATCCGGCGGTTCGACGCGTGCGACGAAGGCGATTTAGAGCAAGGCCTACTTGCCGCCACCGCGGCCGCAAAGCGCGGAGAATTGGTGGTTGTCCCGACCGAATCTGCCTATGGCGTGGCGACCGATGCCTTTCGATCGGACGGTCTTGCGGCCCTCAGACTCGCCAAATCTCGCGATCGAAATCTGCCGGTACCAGTACTGGTTGGATATCCGACAACCGCCGACGGACTGGTGGCGACCCTGAGCCCAGCGGCGCGACTCTTGATCGAAGCTTTTTGGCCAGGACCTTTGACAATCGTTGGAAACTCGCAACCGTCCCTGATGTGGGAAGTGGGGGCGGAAGGTGATGCAAGCGTTTCGATTCGGATGCCGCTGCATCCCGTCGCTCTTGAGCTCGCGCGGGCCGTGGGTCCACTTGCACTAACTGGCGCGAACCTTGCCGGCGCGGACCTACCGCGAACAGCAGCGGAAGCTGAAGCGATGCTCGGTGACTCAGTCGGCGTGTATTTGGACGCTGGCCCCTCGCTGACTCTGGAAACTTCCACGATCGTCGACATCACCCACAATGTTCCGCACTTGTTGCGCGAAGGTGCAATTACTGTCGAACAGATTCGCGAGGTCTGCCCAGAACTAACTGGTGTTGTGCATGACTAGGGTCCGCGCTACTGGTGAGTATCAGTCGCATGTGACTGATACTCACCAGTAGCGGAAGTCTCTTACTCGACTCCTGACGCGGGCATCACGGTTCTGCGATTCTGTAACCACGCTGGCCAAAATGTTCCGAGCGTTGCGGCTGCTGTTGCACCAACGACAACGCCGCCAACGAGCAGTAACCCCAGCGCACCGAATGGCATCCCTGTCGGCAGAAACGCGACACCCGCCACGACAACGGCGATTGCTGCGCCGCCGACAGCTCCGACAAACCCCACTAGTCCGCCTTCGATCGTCACCATGCGCACCATGCGTCGGCGCGTCATACCAATTGCCCGGAGCACACCGAGTTCACCGGCGCGCGCTCGAAGGCTCGAAATTGATGCAGCGACAAACACCACACCCGTGAGCACTCCTGTCCCGATTGCCAACGACCCGACAATGGCAAGCAATGCACTGAGCAGTCCCCCGCTACCGTCGTCTGGCTGCAACGATGTCAATTGGTTGGCAGGATAGACACTCGTACCCGCAACGTTGCTGACTGCAATGTGCACGTCCGCCAGGTCCACCGGTGATTCGGCTTCACCGCGGCCAACCGAGGAACCCACATAAGTAATACCTGGCTCATTTGACGGAACCGCATACAGTGAATGACCGTTGGCTTTGACTGCCTCGACTACCGCAGACGTTTGACTCGGTGCCGACGAGACAGCAGCCATCTTGTCCAAGAGTTGCGTTGATGACTGCATCGAGAACATCGCGGCGCCGACTAACACCAGGGTGCCGATTAGGGCCGTACTAGTGGCGACCAATGCAGCAAGCTTTCCGGATCGCATTGGCAGGCGTTGAACTGAGTCAGCGGCCAAACCAAGCGTTGATCCCTTACGGCGCGGCAACCGTCGCGCAACCACACCGACAAACCGAACTGCCGATCGAGAGAAAGACATGCTCAGAAAGATGCCACCTATCGGTGCAAACAAAACGAGGATGTTCCCGCCAAGCGACAAGACTAGGCAAACCATGCCGATGGCAAAGAGGATCTTGCTTTGGATGCGACCTCGGCGGGCAACCCCGGTGAGATCTGCTTCAGATACCTCGGAATCAACGACAGCTTCAACTGGACTGGTTCGCATGGCCTCGCGCGCTGGTCGCATCACGCCGAAGAGCGTGACCAGAACACCAACCACGACCCCGGCAATCGCGTAGCCGACTGACGGTCCGGGAATGGTGACCGCACCGGAGCCCAGCGTCGCGCTCACTACAGCACTGGTGAGTGCCGCGGCTGCGTAGCCGACGCCAACTCCAACAACAGATCCAATGACGCCAATCGCCAGGGCTTGTCGAAACAGAATCTTGCGCAACTGTTGACCCGATGCGCCGATCGCCCGAAGTAGCCCAGCTTCACGTAAGCGGCTGGCCAGACTCACTCGCAGCGTTGTCGAAACGGCTGCAGCTGCGATGCCGACCACTACGACGGCCGCAATTCCGAACAGGATCGTCGCTTCGGTGGCGATCGACGAGTTCTTGCCTCTTTGCGTGCTTGCCCATGAACTGTTACTGGTGACCGATCCACCAGCAGAGTCGCCAGCAAGCGCGGCCCTCACCTGTTTCAGATCAGAACCCGCAGCGGTATTCACCAACATCGCATCAAGTGAGTTCGGCCCTGCCGCCCACAGGTAGTCAGAAGTCGCCATACCAACTACTGCGCCGTAGCTCGTGATCGGCGTCCCACCGTCTTGCGTGATTCCCACGACTGTCAGCGATTTGACTTGTCCGTCCGAGCCTTTCACCAGCAGTCGCTGTCCGACTGACACGCCGATTCGCTCACTCGTGGTCTTGTCCAGTGTCACTTCCATCGGCAACAGGGGAAGCGCACCAGTGGCTAGCTTCGCCTCGACTGGATTGGCCGGATCGACGGCAAACGCGTCGGCGTTCCCCAGGAACGGTTCCTGTGAAGACTTCATCAGTGCAATTGGGTGTGACCCAAATCCACTGACACTCGCAACGCCTTTAGTGGCTGCAACTCGAGCGATGTCCTGAGATGAATAGCCCTTTGCAGGTTCAAGTCCATTGTTTGATACGGGGGCCTCAACGACAAGCGATGATTTCGGCAGAGTCGAGCCGACTGCCCGATCCGTAGTGGCTGATAGCGCACCGATCAGCGCACCGCCAGCCGTGATGTATCCAGCTGCGATTGCCACCGCCACTCCGCTCAACACCAGTCGCCGAATCCCGTGGCGCTCGTGCTGTCGCACGGCCCTCATGCTGGGTTCCCCGTGACAAGGAGTTCGCGTATTTGATCAACGGTGGGTGACTGCTCATTGGCAACCACCACTCCGGACTTCAACACCAATAAGCGATCCGAATAACTCGCTGCCTCCGGATCGTGCGTCACCATCAAGATCGTGTGCCCGGCATCCGCGAGATACCGAAAAAGATCCAAGACCGTCTGGCGATTGATCACGTCTAGGTTTCCGGTCGGTTCATCCGCAACAATCACCGACGGCTGACTCGCCAACGCGCGGGCGATCGCGACACGTTGCCGTTCACCGCCCGACAGCGTCGCGGCTGGCTGGTCAAGCTTGTCCAGCAGACCGACCAAACCAACGACGTATTCAATCCAAGCGCGGTCAGGAGTCTCACCCCACAAGTCCATGGGCAATTCAATGTTCTTGCGCACACTCAGCCCTGGGAGCAAGTTGAACGCTTGGAACACGAAGCCGATCCGCTCGGCTCGCAGCTTGGACAACTCGCGATCGCGCAAACCAGTAATTTGCACGCCATCGACCCACACTTGCCCACTGTCGACAACATCAAGTCCAGACAAAACGTGGACCAGAGTTGACTTGCCAGATCCAGACAGACCCATAACCGAGGTGAAGCCACCGCGCCGGATGTCAATCGAGATGTCCCGAAGCGCATGTACAGGTCCGGCCGCGCCTTCGTAGGTTTTGGTCAAATGGCGAGCGCTGATCACATAGTCGTGCGGATTCCAGGTGGCAGATGGATCGTTATTAGGTGCGGCGGTGGTGATCGTCACGGGGACTCCAATGCTCTTCACATGTGCAGCCAGAAGCGGCTGTATTGAGCATCGGCGATCATCGAGGTGTCGCGCGTCGACCAGTGGGTCTATCTTTCATCGAT
>JAHEXM010000074.1:5265-7541 GCA_023252115.1 Micrococcales bacterium
GGACTGAAACAGCAGGGCTGCTTGCAGGCGATCGCGGACACCGAGTTTGAACAGGATGTTGCGCACATGCGTTTTGACAGTCGGCATCGACAGGACCAGTTTGTCGGCAATCTCTGAGTTCGATTTGCCTTCGGCTATCAGAGCGAGGACTTCCCGTTCTCGCGGCGTAAGGGCATCAAGGCGAGACTGGGTATCAGCCGATTGCACCGGCTCAGCAATTTCACCCGGGTAGGCCGTCATTAAGCGTCGAACAATCGCCTGATCAACAGCAACGCCTCCCGCACCCACATTTCGAATTGCTTGCAGTAGTTCTGCGGAATCGGATTGTTTAAGTAAGAAGCCACTTGCGCCAGCTTTGAATGCCGCGGCGACAGCAGCGTCATCATCAAACGTGGTGAGCATCAAGACATTGCCGTCGAAATCCTGATCCGCAAGAATCACCGCCGCGGCTTCAACACCAGTCGGCTCGGGTCCGAGCCGCACATCCATTACGACAACGTCGGGCTTGAGTTCCTTGGCAGCGGCAATCGCTGCGGACGCGTCCTCGGCTTGACCGACGACTACAAGATCCTCTTCGGCGTTCACGAGTAGAGCGAGACCGGAACGAATCATCTCTTGGTCATCGACCAGCAGTACCCGAATCATGCACTCACTCCTAAGGGGAACTGGGCAATGATCACGAATGAGTTGTCGCTCCGGTCGACCGAGAACACTCCATCGAGGTCCGTAACTCGTTCTCTCATACTGACTATTCCATGACCGGGTTTGAGGGCATCCGATTCCATCGAGGCAATCTGATTTTTGACCGTCAGCGTGATTGTTTCGTTCTGGATGACCAACCACAGATTGGCCGACGTATTGCTGGCGGAGTACTTAAGCACATTCGTAAGTGCCTCGCGCGCAACCGAACTCACGCCGGCTGCCAGTTGGTCGTTGACCAGAGCAAAATCGCCGTCGAAGGAGGTCTGCACGTCAACGCCGGAATATCCAATGCGCGCCACGAGCTCGTCGATCGAAGCCGTCAGAGTCGCACCAGTCTCAGCCGGTGAGTCTCGGAGCGCAAAGACAGTCTCTCGCACCTGACCTTGAGCTTCGCGTGATGTTTGACGGATTATTTCCAGTGCTTGCGCCGCCGCTGCAGGGTCAGAGGCAAAGACGCTTGCAGCGCCGTCAGCCTGCGCGCTGATGATTGCCAATGACTGTGCCAGTGAATCGTGTAAGTCGCGTGCGATACGCGTGCGCTCTTCGATTATCAGATTTCGCGTTGCAAGTGCCGCACTCTCAGACTCAAGTGCCGCCCGCTCAGCGACAGTGGTGACAAGGAGAGCACGGTTGCGAAGGGCGAAACCGATCGCTCCGGCTGCAACCATGGGCACCAACAGTTCGACAGTTGTCAGCAATGGCCAACCAGCGATCAAAGCAACCACGCTCGGCACGACGGTGGCTGCTCCGACATACAGCCACTGAGTGCGTTCCGCTCGCACCCAGCATGCCGCAACAAATGCAGCGAGCACCCAGATCCACAGAGCCAGAAATGCACTGCTTGACCCCAAGAACAGAAGGGAAGCGACCACGAGCAGCACGACAAAGATCTCGCGCGGCCAGCGCCAGCGAAAGCAGATCAAGACTGCCGTTATTACTCCGGAACCGATTGCGGCCAATCCGCTGAGCAAGAAGCCATTCGAAGCCAATGTTTGCGAAAGCGTGACGAGCAGTGTGACTAGGACCAAGGTGATCGAACCAACCCTGATGCCAGCCGGGATAGATGACTGGCGAACAAGGCTCATAGATCAAGAGTAGGTGAGTGTGATCCATCGCCGGGGAATCAGTCAGTTGAAAGCACTGTGGGTGGTACCAAAACCCCATCCGATCAGCCGCTGTGTGATTTCCCGAACAGACATAGCCTTGAACAGTGAAGGCAAGTACTCGAACGAACCTTACAGCGCACGGTCGCGGTTGGAAGCGGTCCGCGACTGCGGTCGCCTGTTGCATGCTGGCAATAACGGCTATCGGGGCGCAGCGAGCGATTGCCACGACGCCCGGGTTCACATTGCGATCGGTGACGGTGGCAACCTGCACCAACTGGGCGCGAGTCGACGAGAAACCGCTCCTTTGTTTTTCGCAATCAAGAGTGACGGAGCAGGTTGAGGTCTCCGCCACCACAGGACAAGTACTTCGCAACGTCGGCGATAGCCAAACACAAATCTGGGATCCGACGGACTACGTCTGGGATGCGTCGACAAACATTGCCTCGCAACCGCCGGACCCACTTCCGG